>JALSKR010000204.1 GCA_026988735.1 Sulfurimonas sp. | reverse complement strand
AAAAAGTACTATAGAGCCGAGATAAAAGAGAGCTGATAAGGAGTCACCAAATGGGTGAACTAAAAATTCAATATTCAGATAAAAAAGTTACACCATTTGGTGGGATGAAACTGCTCAAAGATTTTATCCCGAATTATGCAATAAAAAATTAAAAATATCACCTATTATTGCACTCAAGGCACATTCATTAAAAATTGACACCACCAACAAGGTGGCTAACAATTTTTACTAAACATCCCTTAAGCACAAGCATAGGCAATCTTTAGAAATCTCTATTGCATAATTCGGGATAATAGATGCTTCTTTGAGTTCATCTTCACTGACCTGTTCAGTGTTAAGTAATATATGTAAATAATGTTTATAGGCTTGAATCATTCGCTAACTTTTAATTTTTTAGTAATTATATCACAAATTTATCACAGATATTGCTGAAACAGCTATTAAATTTTATTATCTGATTTATAAACAAAATGTGATAGAAAGGGGAGAAAATATGGTAAAATTACATATATAAATTAAGGGAAGAAAATGTCATTTGAAAAGCTGGGAGTTTTTAAACCGTTACTGGATGCTATAAACGATTTGGGCTACACAGAGCCTACTCTTGTGCAAACAAGGGCTATCCCCTTGGTATTGGCAAAAAAAGATGTTTTTGCAACAGCGCAGACAGGAACAGGCAAGACAGCCGCTTTTGTATTGCCTATACTGCAAAAACTGAGAAAAGCTGTACAGGGAAAAAGTGTGCGCGCTGTTATCCTTTCGCCCACAAGAGAGTTGAGTATACAGATTCATGATGATATTGTGGCTTTGTCAAAATATATGGATATCAAAACAACGATTCTTGTTGGCGGAAAAGATTTGCAAAAGCAACGCGAAGCTTTAAAAAAGGGAACTGAAATCATTATTGCAACACCCGGACGCTTACTTGAACATATAGAAAACGGTTTGAGTCTCAAAGATGTAGAGATATTTGTGCTTGATGAAGCCGACAGAATGCTCGATATGGGTTTTACCAAAGATATTCGTAAAATCCATCCCTTATTGCCAAAAAGACACCAGACACTTCTTTTTTCTGCAACATTCAGTGACAAGGTACGCAGGCTCTCCAAACTGATTCTGACCAAACCGGCATTTATAGAAACGGCGAAAAAGAACACAACCGTAGATATGATTAACCAGATTGCATACCTTGTAGATACGGACAGAAAAGCGGAACTTTTGGCATATCTGATAGGTTCAAGAAATTTTCCTCAGGTTCTGGTCTTTACAAAAACAAAAGCAAGTGCCGACAGACTTTTTGAAGAACTGCAAAAAGACGGATTAAAATGTGGCATTATTCATGGAGACAGAACAAAAGCCAACCGCTTAAAAACACTCAAGCAGTTTAAAGAAGGTAAAACAAGAGTATTAGTGGCAACGGATATTGCTTCACGCGGTTTGGACATAGAAGAGTTGCCTTATGTCATTAACTACGAATTGCCTTCCATCCCAGAGGATTATGTTCACAGAGTCGGACGAACTGGGCGTGCGGGACGTGAAGGTGAGGCAATCTCTCTTATTGATATTTATGAAAAGTATGATATAAAAGATATAGAAAAACTCATAGGTCAAAAAATTCCCCAGAAAGTGGTAGAGGGTTTTGAACCTGATCCCAATATCCGAAGAAAAGATGTGGATGAAGTGAAGTTAAAAGCCGAACATAAAAAACCTGAAAATAAAAGAGTACGCCATTACAATAAAAATACCACGGGAATGGTGAGTAAAAGAAATACGAAAAAGCGTAAAACTACAAAAAGAGATGCAAAGTAATGAGTGTAGAAGTAAAAGCAAAATATTTAAAAGATTATAAAAAACCCGCCTATGCAATTGAAAAAGTTGCTTTGTTGTTTGAATTATTTGAAGAAGAGACACTTGTTACAAACACGATGCAGATAACAAAAGTCGATGCAGGTGTGAATGATTTAACACTTGATGCTGTGAACCTGGAACTTTTAGAGCTCTCTTTAAACGGTTTAAAGTTGCAGGAGAGCCGTTATATTATTGAAGAAGAACAGCTTACTGTTCTCAATGTTCCCGATACATTTGAGATAAAAATCAAAAACAGAATATATCCGCAAAACAATACAGAACTCGAAGGACTGTATAAATCAGGCGATATTTTTTGTACCCAAAATGAGCCTGAGGGTTTTAGAAGCATAACGCCGTATCTTGACCGTCCTGATATTATGAGTGTTTTTACTACAACGATTATTGCAGACAAAAAAAAGTATCCGGTTTTACTCAGTAACGGTAATAAAGTCAAGTGCCATGATGACTTTGGTGAACGCCACGGGGTAACCTGGCATGACCCGCATCCAAAACCATCGTATCTTTTTGCGCTTGTTGCAGGAAATCTTGGCAGTATAAGTGATGAATTTACAACAATAGAGGGGAATAAAGTCGCGTTAAATATTTACTGCGATTTGGGAAATGAGCAAAAGTGTCATCATGCCATGTACTCGCTGAAAGCCTCTATGAAATGGGATGAAGAGAAATACGGGCGTGCCTATGATTTGGATATTTACAATATTGTAGCGGTTGAGAGTTTTAACATGGGTGCGATGGAGAACAAAGGACTCAATATTTTCAACTCCGCCTATGTACTGGCAGATACAGATACAGCCACTGATGCCAACTTTATGGGAATAGAGAGTGTGATAGCACATGAGTATTTTCACAACTGGACAGGAAACCGCATTACATGTAGAGACTGGTTTCAACTGACACTCAAAGAGGGGCTGACAGTTTTTCGTGACCAGTGCTTTTCTGCAGATATGAATTCACCACAGGTGCAACGTATTGAAGATGTAAAAGCACTCAGAGAGAGACAGTTTGTTGAAGATGCCTCGCCGACACGCCATCCGATTCAGCCCGAGTCCTACATATCTATGAATAACTTTTATACGGCTACGGTTTATGAAAAAGGCGCAGAAGTTATACGCATGGTTTATACACTTTTGGGAGAGAAAAACTACAGACGGGCAATGGATCTGTATTTTGAGACTTTTGACGGACAGGCCGTTACAACTGATGACTTTTTATGGGCGATGCATGAATGCGGTGATTTTGACTTGGAACTTTTTAAAAGATGGTATAAGCAAAGCGGAACACCGCGTTTACATGTAAAGGAGTCGTTTGAAAATGGAATATACAGACTTTTCTTGGAGCAGATAATTCCTGAGAGTGTTGATGGAAAAAAACAGCTTCCCTGTTATTATCCTTTAAAAATGGGACTGTTGGATGAAAACGGAAGTGAAATACTCTCAAAAACATTGATAATTTCAAAAGAAAAGGAAGAGTTTGTGTTTGAAAATCTTCAAACAAAACCTGTACTTTCGATAAACAGGGATTTTTCTGCACCGATAATTGTAGAACAGGAAGAGAATAACTATGCTTTTTTAATGCAGTATGACACAAACAGTTTTACGCAGTATGAGGCAACACAGAATTTTGCATTGCAGACGATAAACAAACTGATAGCTTCGGATGCACTTGACGAATTGTTTGTAGATGCGTATGGACATTTGTTAGATTTGGATGTTGATTTGTCGTATAAAGCACTGCTTTTAGAACTACCGTCTGTTTCTGCAATTATGCAACTGCAAAAAGAGATAGATTTTGATGTTATATATGATGCACAGGATAAACTGTTATTGCATATAGCACAAAAATACAAAGAGAAGTTGTTCGATATTTACAAGCAAAATCATCTGCCGGCATCAGCAAACTTAGAAGCACAGTATATAGCAAAACGGGCCATAAAAAACAGAGCATTAAAAATTCTTTCCATACTGAAAAATGATGAGGTCGCAGCATTGGCACAAAAACAGTATGAAGAATCACTTACTATGACTGACCGGATTGTTGCTTTGGATGTTCTGGAAAACTTACATGTAGAGTATGCAGAAGTCGCACTGCAGGATTTTTACAACAAATACAAAGATGAAACACTTGTTATGAACAAATACTTTGCTATTTTGGCATCTTCAAGCAGGTATGACGTCTTAGAGCGTGTTGAAAAACTTCAAAGAGACAAAGTATATGATGAAAAAGTCCCTAATCTTGTCCGCTCTTTAGTTGGTTCTTTCGCGCGAAACCATAAACATTTTCATGCCAAAGACGGAAGCGGATATAAATTTTTGGCTGATAAAATAATTGCTATAGATAAAATCAATCCACAAATAGCTTCAGGGTTATGTGGGGCTTTTAAAGTGTGTGATAAAATGAATGAACATAATCAGGAGTTAATGAAAGAGGAACTCGAACGTGTAATTTCTACACAGGGACTTTCAAAAAACAGTTTTGAAATTATTGATAAAATATTAAAATAAGCTTAAAATATGCGATTATAATTTTTTGCAACTGTCCTGTTTTAGGCATTTGTAGGCTGTCGTGTTTTTTGCTTTTAAAATTTATCTAAAAAAGAAAGAAAATCATGTGATAACATTGTGATATTATTTTGATAGAGTTATTTTGAACTTAAATAAAGAGGAAAATTATATGGCAAGATTAGTTGTATTAGGTGGTGGTGTTGCTGGTCATACAACGGCAACATTCGCTGCAAAATGGTTAGGCTCGGATCATGAAGTTGTCGTTGTTACACCAAATGCAAAGTGGAACTGGATTCCATCAAACATTTGGGTTGGTGTTGGTCAAATGACAAAAAAAGATGTTACTTTTGATTTGGCACCTGTATATGCAAAAGCAGGCATTGATTATCGTCAGGCAAAAGCAGTTTCTCTGAATCCAGAAGGTTCTGAATCCAGTGATAAACCTTTTGTGACTATAGAGTATACAAGTGCTGATAAAGCCGGAGAGACTGAAAATATAGAGTATGACTATATTGTAAATGCTACAGGACCAAAACTCAATTTTGGTGCAACACCGGGACTGGGTGAAGGCAGTCAATTAGGCGAGCATACAGTTTCTGTCTGTACGGCTGATCATGCTGTGCATGCTTCTGAGAAGTTACAAGAGGCTATAGAAAAGATGAAAGGCGGAACACGTCAAAAATTCTTAATAGGTACAGGACATGGTATGTGTACTTGTCAGGGTGCTGCATTTGAGTATATTTTCAATATTGAACATGAACTGAGAAAAGCTGGTGTTCGTGATATGGCAGATATAAAATGGATCTCTAATGAATCTTTTTTAGGTGATTTTGGTATGGGAGGACTCCATATGAAAGTTGGTGGGTATGTTGTCTCTTCAAAACTTTTTGCCGAGTCATTATATGCTGAGAGAAATATTGAATGGTTAATTGGTGCACATGTTTCTAAAGTCGAGCAGGGCAAGGTTGCATATGAACTTCTAGATGGTAGCACAGGCGAAGAGACATTTGATTTTGCAATGCTTATTCCTCCTTTTGCTGGTGTTGGACTCAAAGCATATAATAAATCAGGTGAGGATATAACTGATACAGTATTTGCTCCAAATGGTTTTATGAAAGTTGATGCTGATTATACTCCAAAACCTTATGCCGAGTGGAAAGCAAGTGACTGGCCAAGAACATATCAAAACCCTACATATAAAAATATGTTTGCAGCTGGCATTGCTTTTGCACCGCCACATCTTATTTCTAAACCGATGAAATCACCTAATGGAACACCTATCAATCCTACTCCTCCAAGAACTGGTATGCCTTCAGGTATTATAGGAAAAGCGGTTGCGCACTCAGTTTGTGATATGATTACAAAAGGTGAAAATGCTCACTTGCATGAAGCTTCTATGGCTGAAATGGGTGCTGCTTGTGTTGCGAGTGCTGGAAAAGGTATTTTTACCGGTACAGCGGCAGCAATGACTGTTTATCCAGTTGTTCCTGACTTTGAAAAGTATCCTGGAACAGGTCGTGATACAGATTATACATTTGGGGAAATTGGACTTGCCGGACATTGGATTAAGCATATCTTACATCATTTGTTTATTTACAAAGCAAAACTAAATCCAGGTTGGACATTGATTCCAGAATAAAAAAGGAGATAATATGAGTAATGAAGTAAAAATTGTAAAAGAGGAAGAGAACTTCCAAAAAAATGAACAGTACCAATTAACTATGATACCTGGTGCATTTGCAAGAAGGTTAAGAACATGTGTTATTTTTCAGTTTATTCGTTTTATTATTATCAATATTAAAATGATAATTGTTGTTAGTAAAAGTCATTAGTTGTAAGAGCTTTGAAATGTAATTCAAAGCTCTTCATTTAAAAGGTTTACATGTGATAAAAGAAATAATAAAATATCCTACACCACTCAGTGTTGAATATGCTGTGGATGTTCGAGTTTTTAACAATGAATTATTTGCCTTGATAGATAATCTTAAAGATACTATCAATGAAAATAATTTGGATGCTTTGAGTGCTTATCAAATCGGAAGTTTTTATAATGTTATTGTTGTTAAAGATGATAATGATGAGTTTGTGGAAATGGTCAATCCCCGGTTGATAAACCATAAGGGAAGAATAATTACAACAGAATCAACTGCATACTATCCCGGAAAAACAGCACAGATACAACGGTTTGAAACTATCAGTGTTGTTTATCAAGACAGAAATGGAAATGATAAGTCACTACAGGCAAGGGGAGATTTTTCTGTAAGAATTCAAAGAAAAATAGATTATACCTTTGGCGCTACTTTTGTGCAAAAAATGTCCAAAGAAGAAAAAGAAAAGTTTGAAAAAAGTTTAGAAAACGGTATAAATACTACAAATGCTGATTACTGTCCTACGGTCTTTTTCAGAGATAAAATTTTGAAACTTATAAATGTTGTTATGTTTTTTATGCTTCTTCCTCTTGTGGCATCTTTTTTTATTGATAATGAACAGACTTTGCAGACTCTGTGGTCATATCAACTTTATACGATATACGGAGTCATTGGTTTAAACATAATTTACTTTTTTTATGCTCAGTATGAAGGAAAACGTTATGTCGCATGCAGTAGCTGCCAATTAGGAAATATTGTCGGAACAACCGCAATATCTTTGGTGAAACTGTTTGTCATTACAGTTGCATCATACTTTTTGTTACATGTAAGATAATGGTATAACAATGAAAGAAGGCAGCATCCATTTAAGAGCAGTAAAAGGCGTATTTGTATCTTCAAAGTCAGATATACTGCAGCAATGGATATCGTATGCTTCTGTAAAAGAGATACTTCATTTACATAAAATGGATGAAAAAGAATTTATAGAAAAATATGCCAGCGGTGTATTTGACTACTTTATGGGCGTTATTGCGGGTGAGAGAGACATCGGTGACTGTCCTGTTATGCAGGAATTTTTGGCCTATTTGAAACATCGTGAGATCAGTGCGGACGAGTTGTTTGAGATATGCAGTAATTTCCGTCGTTCCATGATAGAGTTTACTTATGATGCCAAGGTAAACTCAAAAGAGATATTTGAAGAGATTTCTTATATTTTTGACAAAAACTTTAAAGGCATTTTAAAATATTATACAGACAGTATTTTCCAAAAGCTCATTGACGCAAGACAGGAAGCCCTGCGTGCTTCTCAGGCAAAAGAGTACTTTCTTTCCAATATGTCTCATGAAATACGCACGCCTTTAAATGCTATTTTAGGCTTTGTAAATCTTTTGATGGATGAAGATATTTCCAATAAACATAGAAATTATTTGGATATTATATTAAGCAGCGGTGAAAACCTGCTGAGTATTATCAATGATATTTTGGATTTTTCAAAACTGAGAAGCGGTGAGTTTACGATTGAGCCAAAGATTTTTTCTCTGCATGAAGAACTAAGCCATACGATGGAGCTTTTTGTAGCGAGTGCAAATTCAAAAAATATTACCATTACTTCGTTTATAGATCCTCGTATTCCAAAAGAGTTGTTTGGTGATATTCTACGAATTCAACAAATAGTCTCGAATTTTTTAAGTAATGCCATAAAATTTACACCTGAGGGAGGTGTGATAAAGGTTGAAGCAAGCTGTCATAACAACCAGCTTACAATCAGTGTAACAGACAACGGAGTCGGTATAAATGAAAAAGATATGGAAAGTATATTTGTTGCATTTACGCAGGCACAGTTTAGCCAAAACAACAATAAAGAGGGAACGGGTCTAGGGCTGTGTATATCACACCAACTTGCAGAGTTAATGAACGGAAGTGTTCATGTAGAATCACAAGTCGGCAAGGGCAGTACCTTTTGGTTGGATATCCCTGTTGCAGTGCAAAATAATGAGTGTCAGATATTTAAAGATATCAGTGATTTTCAAAAACTAAAAATGGTTCTTTATGCCAAAGACAAAGTTTTAGATTTTCGACATGAATCGTTTTTGAAGTATGCTGAAATTTTTGCGATGAACATCAGTGTTGTAGAGACACTTGACTGCGAGTTTGATATATGTATATTTGTGCATGAAACATGTGACATAAACATACAAAAAGAGATTATCTATTCTGAAAAAAAATATATAGCACTTATGAGCAAAGAGTATGATACCTATGAACACTATGAGCATATCAAGGCGATGAGTTTTCCTCTGTATTGTTCAAAAATTCATAAACATTTCAATGAACTGCTCAACCCTGAGTTATCATTAATACATAACAAAAAAATCTCCAATAAATTCAAGGGGCATATCCTGGTTGCTGAGGATAATGAAGCGAATCAGGAACTGATGAAGATTGTCCTCAGCAGATATGGCTTGACATTTGATTTGGCTCACAATGGAAAAGAGGCGGTTGCACTGTATCAAAAAAACAGATATGATTTAATTCTTATGGATGAGCAGATGCCTGTTATGAACGGAACAGATGCCGTCATTAAAATTATCCAATACGAGGAAAAAAACGGTTTAAGTCATACGCCAATCTCTGCTCTGACAGCCAATGTGTTAAAGGGGAGTAAAGAGAGAGATTTACTTAACGGATTCGACACGTTTTTAGGGAAGCCTTTGGTTCTAAAAGAGTTAGAACGTGTTTTTATGGCATATCTGAAACTAGACTCTTACAGTGTTATACAGGAGGATAAAACAGATATATTTTCCACAGACAATCAAAAAATTGTAGGTTTGGATGCAAAGAAACTGATGAAAGAGTTGATGTTGAATGAAGATGAGCTTATTATGCTTTTGACACTTTTCATTAAAAAAATGAAAACGACTTTGAGTGACTTGGCAAAAGCTGTTGCTGCAAGAGATTATAAAAAAACAGCACTTCTTGCTCACAGTATTAAAGGATCAAGTGGAAATTTTAGAATCGAAATTTTACAAAAAAATGCAACTGAAATGGAAAAAATGGCAAAACTTGAAAATGCAGACTATAATTATGAGCAAACTTTGAAAGAAATAGAAGAGAAGATTGCATCAATTCAAGTCAATTGATTTAATCCTCTATGTAATACCCAATTCCTGAAGCATTTTTTATAATGTCTGTTTCGAGTTTGTTTCTGAGTCTCCATACCAGTGTTCTTACACTGTTTTCGGTAGCACCGTGTTCATCCCATACATAGTTCATTGCCTGCTCAAACGATACAACCAAACCAAGCTGGGCAACAAGAAGGCGCAAAAAAGCATTTTCTTTTTTTGTAAGCTTGATCTTTTTTCCTTTGTAAAAGGTTTCGCATATACTGATGTCAAGATGATAATCACCACCACCGAACGGAACGATAGGTTTGTCTTGTGAACGTTTGGAATAGAGTAGTTTTTCCAGGTTCAGTTTATCTACTTTGAGTGAATTTATATTCTCTTTTCTTTCATTTTCCTGTTGGTATTTGAACAAAGCCATTTGAAGAGTTGCATGCAGAGATCCGGGGTCAAAAGGTTTTACAATATATCCATAAGGTTCAGTAAGTTTTGCCTGGGCAATAATGTCATCATCACTGTATGAAGTGAGATAAATAAAAGGAATATCATATTTTTCTTTTATAGTCTTTGCAAGTTCGATTCCGTCATTGCTTTCTTGTAAAGAGATATCAATAATAATGACATCCGGATTGTGTGTAGCTATTTTACTTTTTGCCATAGGAGCATTATCACATATCGCCACTACATTGTATCCATGCTTTTGTAAAGACATGTTTAGGTTAAGTGATGTGATTTCATCATCTTCGACTATTATTACTTTTTGTTTTTCCATATTCTTTCCCTGTATTAAAAAAAGTGACCAATTTGTGATAAATTAAGTCTTTATTATATTATAACCTTTTATTATTTACAACTAAATTCATTTATAATTAAGAAATTGTTACAAAATGATACTGTAGTTATGATATAGTTTGATGAAAGGATGTATAAATGGTATATTATGTATATATTTTGCAATGTAGTGATAATAGCCTGTATACAGGGATAACAACAGATTTAAAACGACGAATTTCTGAACATAACTATTCAGATAAAGGTGCAAAGTATACTAAAATCAGAAGACCGGTCAGATTGGTATACAATGAAGAACATGCAAATAGAAGCAGTGCTTCAAAGCGTGAATATGAAATAAAAAAATTATCACGGACAGAAAAATTAAAGATTATAAAGAGGTAAACAGATGAAATTTGAGTTAAAAGATGAGTATATAGAGCTGTATAAATTATTAAAAGTATTAGATCTCGTAGACAGTGGTGCACAGGCAAAAATGATTGTAGCTGACGGCTATGTCGTGCGTAACGGAGAAGTTGAACTCCGCAAACGTGCCAAAATAAGAGCTGGCGATGTGTTGAGTGTAGGCGGTGATGTCACTATAGAAATTTTTAGTAGTTAATAATTCATTAACAAAAAATTAATAACTCATTTATGTGACTAGTTTATACTACCAGAACAATTTCGTAATTCTCCGTTACAAAATTTCATGATACTGTAGTTTTTAAAAACTACAGTACAGTAAAATATAAAGGATTAAAATATGAAAAAAATTCTCATATTCTGTTTGTTAAGTATCTCACTTTGGTCTTCTGGAATTACAAATGTATATTCTGTTACATATAAAAGTTCTATTGATACAATAGAGGAAAACCTTTTAGAACATTTTAAAGAGGTTAAATTGGTTGTGCCATGGAAACTGGATATTTTAGAAGAGTTTAAGCGAAAGGGGCTTGAAAAGAAGTTTGGTAAGAACTTCAATACATCGCACTTATCAAGTGTACGAACAATTGTTGCATGTAACGGAAAGTTTGGCAATATGATTATGAATAAAGACCCTGAAATGATGGCATATTGTCCAATTAGAATTACACTAATAGAAAAAGATGGAAAAACAACAGTGCTTTATGTTCGACCAACGAGTGCTCCAAGGGATTCTAAGGCGTATCCGATATTGAAAAAACTTGAGAAAAAGGTTATTAAAGCAATTGAAGATGCTAATGAGTTTGAAAATAAAGGTTGATAGATAAAGGATGTTAATATTTGATTAACATCCTTTTTGTATGATATGTTAAACTCATGGATGTAAACACATGCAAAAAAAAATAAAAATACTTATGGTGGAAGATGATTTAGTTTTAGCTGAACTAATTTCAGATTATCTTGATAACGCCAATATGGAAACAATTGTGTATGGCGATCCCACGGCAATACTCTCTTTGTTAGAAAATCAAAAATTTGATATTATTATTTTAGATTTAACACTTCCAAAAATGGATGGACTGTTCTTATGCGAACAGATAGTTGAGTCATATGAAACACCTATTATTA
>JALSKR010000203.1 GCA_026988735.1 Sulfurimonas sp. | reverse complement strand
TCATTATATCGTCTTTAAATAAAAAAAACTTAAATTAATCCCAAAAGTGCGACAAATAAAACAGGCGGTGTTACCACAAGCCCTACTTTCATATACTCACCCCAGCCTATTTTCACCCCTTTTTGTGCAAGCACATGTAACCAAAGCAGTGTTGCGAGTGAACCGATAGGCGTCATTTTCGGTCCCAGATTTGCACCGAGTATATTTGCATAGACCAGTGCCTCATTTCCGACATAGCCGACTTTGTCTATGGCAATGTCCATAATCATAATAGTCGGCATATTGTTCATAACAGAACTGATAACTGCTGATAAAAATCCTGTACCGATGACAGCAACAACATCTCCCTGTGCTTTTAAATACACAATCCACTCTGCCACACTGTCTGTCAGTCCTGCATTTTTAAGACCATATACAACAACATACAACCCTATACTAAACCACACAACCTGCCAAGGTGCCGCTTTTATGGTCATAATCGGTTTGACCGCTTTATAGTGATTTGCAATTGCCAAAAAGAGTAAAGCACCTCCAAGAGCAAAGAGTGAAATAGGCAGATGAAAGGCATCACCTATAAAATAGCCAACCATCAAAAGCCCTAAAAAAATCCATGAAAACCGAAACATTGTTTTGTTTTTAATGACTGACGAAGCGTGGGGAAGTTCTTCTACGTTTACATGTAAAGGAATATCTTTCCTGAAATAGATCCACAACACAACGATGGAAGCAAAAATACTCAAAAGATTTGGCAAGAACATATTTTTGGCATACTCTACAAAACCTATATCAAAATACCCTACCGTTACTATGTTTGTAAGGTTTGAGATTACAAGCGGGTTGGATGCGGCATCGCCTATAAAACCGCCTGCCATCAAAAAGGCAAAAATAGGCAACGGTTTCATTTTCAGGTATTTCATCTTTGCAAGCAGTATCGGTGTGAGTATCAAAGCAGCACCGTCATTTGCAAAAAATGCTGCCACAACAGCACCCAAAAGCAAGATGTAAACAAACATTTTATTACCGCTTCCGCCACTCAGACGTGCCATTTTAATCGCTGCCCATTCAAAAAATCCTATCTCATCAAGTACCATAGATAATATAATAATTCCGATAAATGCCAAAGTAGCATCCCAGACTATATCTATAACCGTAATTACATCTTCAAAACTCACTACACCCAAAGCAATAGCTACTATTGCGCCAATTACCGCAGTCGTTCCAATCTGCAAGCCTCTTGGCTGCCAGATAATAAATACCAGTGTCACTAAAAACAGACCAAATGCCAAAATCATACTTCACCTTTTTATACTATTTAAGAATCAATACTGTCGTTACAGCCCTGCCACTCTCAGCCGGCACTGAAGTCATAAGTATCTACACAACTCAAAACTCCATCTGCATAAAGTCATTGAGTTCTTTTTTAATGCTATGGAGTTCTTCAATATCATAGAGTTCAAGCATATCCATAGCAGAGAAAAAGCTCCATAAACCTGCTAAAAGAGCCGGAGAGGTAGATATTTTGTTTCTTGCTACGAGTCTGCCGCTTAATCGAACTAAAAACTTTCTAATCGCCAGCATATTTTTACTGTTTGTATGTTCAATCTCCCATACAAGCAAACAAGCAT
>JALSKR010000202.1 GCA_026988735.1 Sulfurimonas sp. | reverse complement strand
TTGCTTTGTGTCACTGCCGTCACTGACTTTTATGCTTATATAAGGATCAGCACTTACAATAGAAGAGGCACTCCCTCCTTCTCGAATATGCATAGTCCCTTCATAACCAAAATATCTAGTTACTGCAGCACCAAACAATATAACCAAAAATGCAATATGAAAGATAAAAATAGGAGCTTTGCTGAGTTTATACATCTTAAATCTATAAATATTATATGAAAGATTCAGTGCCAGTAAACCAAGCAAAACCTCAAACCACCGTGCATTATAAATTTCTGCTTTTGCAGTCATTGTTCCATAGTCGTTTTCAACTATAGTCGCGTAGCCAATCGTAAATGCAAATATAAGCATTAAAACTGCCATAGTATGCATTGAACCAATTAAAGAGAGAATTTTTTTCATGTTTAACCTTTTAAAAAAAAATTATTATACTTGCAATAAGATAATAATAAATTAACCTAAAAACAATCACGCCTTTTTAATTTACATTTTAATCTTTACTTCAAAACATTTTTTTCGTTCAGTTGTACACAGATGTACACTCCCCTCATGAGCCTCGGCAATTTGACGGGAAAGAACCAACCCCAAACCGTTTCCTTTGAGTTTTGTACTTTTAAATGCTTCAAAAAGCTCTTTTTCGTTATCTATCGCTATACCGCTGTCATAAATTTTAAAGATGTGATAGGTTCCGTCATTTTCATGTGTTATTTCAACCAAGCCCTCTTCCTCTTCATCCTCTTCTATCGCATCAATGGCATTGGTGATAAAATTTGCAAACAGCATCTCAAGCAAATCTTTGTCCGCATACATACTAAAATCATCTTCAGGAAAAATAAACGCTATATTTTTTGAATATCCGTAATAACCAATAGACATATCTATAGACTCTTTGAGTGTACTCCACATTATTTCATCTTTTTGTGCCTGCACACCTTTTGAAAACATCAGCGTTGCTTTGATGATTCTGTCAATTCTGTGCACTGATTTTTGTATCTCTTCTACTATAGGAATGTTTTCCGGTTTCACACGTTTTATCAGTGTTGAACTCATCAAAGAGATTGCGCCGATCGGGTTTCTTATTTCATGTGAGAGATGTGCTGCCATCTGCCCCATTGTTGCAAGATTCTCTTTGCGTTTTTGTTCTGTAATATCTGTTGCAGAGAGCATAATTTTATCTTTATACGATGCACTTTTTACAAGATAAGAACGCTCATTAAATGTTATCTCATAATCTTCGTCACGGTACTCCAAAAGTTTAAGAAGTTCCCACAACTCTCTTGCATAGGAATTTTGCAAAAAGACGGTAGCATCACTGTTAAGAATCCAAATAGCATTGGGAAGAAACTCCACAACCTTTTCAACAGTATCCTGCAGATGTGCATACGAAGCTTTTAACTCATTAAACTCATTTTCTACCTTATATGTCTGCTGAATAAGGACATCAAGCTCTTCGGGAGTTATCGCTGCCATTATGCTCTGAGTTGCGTCAGGATTTTATACAATGAATGTGCGTCATCACTGCCTGCAAGTTCACGAATAGAGTGCATAGCCCAGGTCGGAAGACCTACATCTATAGTATCTATTCCTATGCGTGTTGCTGTAATTGGACCTATAGTAGAACCACAGCCCATGTCACTTCTTGTCAC
>JALSKR010000201.1 GCA_026988735.1 Sulfurimonas sp. | reverse complement strand
GAAAAAGTAACTTTTTTCGGTGATGAGATAAAAAATGTACAGGCAACGCTAGAAGGTACTGATTTTGAACTTGAACTTGATGGCAAAACACTACAACTACACACAGATATTTTAGGTGCTTTTCAGACAATGAATATCGCTGTAGCGGTAAGAATAGCAAAAAGTTTTGGAATGAGCGATGAGGAGATAGTCGAAGCTGTCAAAAATCTCGAACCGGTTGAACACAGACTCCAACTCATAAAAGCCGGCGGAAAAATTATTCTCGATGACGGGTATAACGGAAATATTGACGGTATGCTCGAGGGCATACGCCTCTGCTCACTGCATGAAGGCAGAAAAGTAATGGTCACACCAGGGCTTGTTGAGAGTACGGATGAGTTGAATCTGCAGTTGATTGAAGCAATAAATAAAGTATTTGACATTGTTATTGTCACAGGTTCTTTAAATGCGGATCTCTTTGACAGGCATTTACATGTAAAGAACAAAATAATATTGAAAGATAAAGCAGCAATGGTAGAAACCTTAGCACAGCAGACAAAAGCAGGCGATATTATACTTTTTGCTAATGATGCACCGAATTTTATATGAAAACAGCAAGCATTAAGTTTTGTTTTTATAGAATAACCTATTCCAATATAAAGAGGTATTAATATGAAAAAAATATTAGTAAGTTTAGCAGCAGTTGTTGCGTTAAGTGGTGTAGCTTCTGCTACTGTAAACAATCAAACTGGTTGTGGTCTTGGTTCAATGATTATCAAAGATGATTCTTCTGCAGTTATGCTGGCGTTACAAGCAACAACTAATGGTACTTCAGGAAACCAAACTTTTGGTATAACTTCGGGTACTTCTAACTGTAAAAAAACGAAATTTGTGATGAATGAGAGAGCAGAAGAATTTGTTGCTTCAAATATGGATATTTTAGCAAAAGAAATTGCAGTAGGTCAGGGAGAGTCTCTTGATACTTTAGACGAACTGTTAGGTGTTGAAGATAAATTAGCATTTAATGCTGCATTACAAGCAAACTATAATAAAATTTATAGTTCGAAATCAGTTAAAATGGCTGATGTTTTAGATAATATTGCAACAACTGCACTATAATTTTCTTTACACAGGCTTCGGCTTGTGTGAAATTTTTTGATATAAGGTTATACTATTTTTATACATCAAGCATTGGTTTTTATACTTTTAACCACTTCTGTACTTTTAGGCGCAAGTGTTCAAAAGTATAAAAATAAAGCACAGCAACTTCATTTATCACAAGACAGGTATTGGCATTTATTATTGCATATGAATGGTAATGAAAGTGAGATTGATGATGACAATTTCTTTTTTGCTCCAAATGGTTCAGTGAACCCTTCCGCAGAGATTAATGCAACTATAGAAGCTTTTACATTAGACAATAGAAAAGATGATAATGCAAGTATGTGTAGGTTTCCTGCGCGTTATAGATGGTTAAAAGAAAAACTTGATGCAAATTTTTCTACTGCAGTGTGTAGTGAATACAATAAAATACTGCAAAGAGTTGATCCGAAATCAGTAACATTGGTTTTCCCCTCTGCGCACATAAATTCGCCTGCCTCAATGTTTGGGCATACATTTTTGAGAATTAATTCTTCATATAATTCAAAGCTTCTCTCATATGCTGTTAATTATGCTG
>JALSKR010000200.1 GCA_026988735.1 Sulfurimonas sp. | reverse complement strand
ATGATGGAAGAATGGGCTTTGTAATAACTCTAAAAAATGTAAAGCTTCTAAAGGAAGTTACCTCTCAAAAATTTGTTGTACATGTAAAGCTAGAGCATAAACTTGATGATTTTAAATCACTCTCATTTGATATATTTGATGAGAAAATACTTATAGCCACAGGTACTTTTTCTTTGGCTCTTCAATAGTCTATAGGACCAATAACTTAGTATTTGAATTGTTGTTTAATTACATGGAAACAGAAGAGGGAAATACTTTGTGAATAGAACTATAAATTGGTTAGTAATTCTTGTTATTTGAACTTAGTTTATACAACAAAAAAGACATAAAGATGTCAAAAAATTAAGTTATACTTTTAAAAAAGTAGGTTTTTACTGAGTTAGTAATTGTCTAGTTTATAAGGACATACTAACCACAACAATTAATATAGACATTTAATGTACATATATTTGTATATACTTCACTATATTAATTTTAAGGAGAGTCATATATGATGAAAGATGTAACAACAGCCATAGATGGAGCAGAAGTCATACTCATCTTTGCTGGTGCAGGCATGAGTGCGGACTCGAATCTAACAACCTATAGAGATAAAGAGGGATTTTATAACGAATACCCTTTGTACAGGGATCTTAAAAAAAATTATGTCTCAATGATGTCCTATCAGGGATTACTTGAGAATCCTCATTTTGCTTGGGGATATTTTGCACATCAGTACACTCTTTATAGCAATGCTATACCACATGAAGGATACAAGAGGCTTTTAGCCCTATGTCGTTCAAAAGACGACTACTTTGTAGTCACAACCAATGTAGATGGTCTTTTTAAAAAAGCTGGGTTCCCTTCTAAAAATCTACATGAAGTTCATGGAAGCCTGCATAATCTACAATGCAGTATACCCTGTGAAAGAAAAACATGGGCTACAAAAGGTTTGACCGTAGAGATTGACTACTCCACAATGAAAGCCTTGGACAATTTACCTCTTTGTCCACAATGTGGTTTTGTTTCCCGACCTAACATCTGCATGTATGGTGATACGGATGAGAGTTATGTTTGGGAGGAATCTGCGAAGAATGCAAAACAGTTTAGAGACTGGAAAAAGAAAAATAAATATAAAAAAATACTCATCTTTGAAGTTGGTGTTGGTGAGGAAGGTTTAAAGCGTCATTTATCTCAGTATCGCCAAGAATTTTCTAATGAAACGCTTATTCGCATCAATCCTGATTGTGATGAAATAAAAGATGACATGCAATTTAATCTCCGCATGGGAGTAAAAGATGCGTTTATAGCTTTATATTAGAGTTAGCAATTGTCTAGTTTATGGGGAATGTTTCATATTTTTCCTGCTCTTTCAAAATTAATTTTGTTTGTGCCTCTTTTAAAATATCATTGTATGTTTGAACCATATCAATATTCCCTTCCTGCTCTAAAATAGTGACATACATTTGCCATTGCATCAAAGTCGGTAGAATTTCCCACTGATGGGTAATATATAGTTCATACTCTATACCATCCATGCAGCTTGTAACTCGATCTCTAAATGTATTGACCTTTAAAATATTTTTCGCTTCAAAGTAGTGAAATACTGCATTACTGATAAATAGTTTTATCTTGGTAGGGTTGGCATTTGGATTGTGAAAACTGTTGTGCCACTCTTC
>JALSKR010000199.1 GCA_026988735.1 Sulfurimonas sp. | reverse complement strand
ACCACCTGAGGTGTTTTGCTTGCATATGTTGCCCCGACAATACCTGCATCAAGCGCAACAACAATTTTTCCTATGCCGTCACTGTGTGTCGTCCAAAGCATTTCATCATCATTGTCTGCTATAAATATAGAACATCTCTGTGCACCTGCAAGTTCTTTTGCCTCATCGCTAATCAGTGCTATCAGATTCTCCATAGCGTCAGTTGCCATCAGTTTTTTGCCAAACTCTGCAATTCTACCCAGTTGTTTCATATTAATCCACTCTCTTTTCTTGATCTAAATACGTATGTAACAGTTCTAAAAATCCGCTGACATAATGTGCAAAAAATATCATAAACCGCACATCTTCTTCATCGAATCCTTCTTCTTTGTTCAAAAGTTCCATAACCCCGATAATCTCTCTTTTGGAGCTGAATATTGGTGCTGTTATGATATTTTTTGTAATATAACCTGTCGCAGCATCAATTTCTGGCAAAAACTCCGGATGTGAATAGGCATCATTTGCCACAACAGGTTTCTTTGCTTTAAGTGTATACCCCACCAATCCTTTATCTGCACGAAGTGTTATTTTTTTCACTTCATCTGCCAAGGTTGTCCACACCTCATTTGCAGCAGCATCATATATAAATATAGAACACCTCTGAGCACCTATGACATCTTTGACATACTTTGCAATCAGAGGCAGACCGTCTTCAAGAGAATGTTTTGTCAGCAACTCTCTTGCAAACTCGGCAAGCTTGAGTGATTTGTTTTTATATTTCATCGCAAAAACCTCTTTATTAATCAATTGCAACTATTATAGTGTAAAATTCTACTAAAAAAAAGGAAAAATAATGAGTAAATACACTATTTTACACAATCCACGATGTTCAAAATCAAGAGAGGCTCTCAAAATCCTCGAAGAAAACGGCATTGCTGCCGATGTTGTCAAATATCTTGACGAACGTCCAAGTGCCGCACAGCTTAAAAACATTATAAAAATGTTGGGTCTTCAAAGTGCAAGAGAGATGATGCGTACAAAAGAGGCCATCTACAAAGAGCTGGATTTAAAGAATGAAACAGATGAGGAAAAACTCATAGAAGCGATGGTGGAGCATCCCAAACTTATAGAGCGTCCTATTATCATAAAAGATGACAAAGAGGCGATTATTGCCCGTCCGCCCCAAAAGGCAAAAGAGTTTTTAGAGGCTTAGTTTTTCTATACTCACTCCGTTATCTTCCAAAAATTTTGAGATACTTTGGGAGTGTGTATGTTCATACTCTTTGGCATATACGATGCGTTTAATGCCACTTGCAATGAGATTTTTACTACATTCGCTACACGGTTCAAGCGTCACATAAATCGTTCCGCCTTCAATGGAAATGCCTTTTCTTGCCGCCCAGATGATAGCGTTCATCTCCGCATGAATTTCGTATGTCTTACTCCACTCATGATGCTCTTTTGTATACTCATTATTCCAGTGGTCACAGCAGTTTGTATACCCTGCAGGTGTTCCGTTGTAGCCTGTACTTAAAATACGTCCGTCTTTTACGATGACGGCACCGACCTGCTTTGAAACACATTTGGATGCCGAGGCTATTTCTGAAGCTATATTTATAAAGTTTTTATCGCTGAGCATAGTTTACTTTGGAAGTCTGATAATGTTAATGTCCGCATTGTCACGCA
>JALSKR010000198.1 GCA_026988735.1 Sulfurimonas sp. | reverse complement strand
AAGAAGCAGCACACAGCCATTCAAGAGGGCTGACAAAAGAGGAATGTGAACTTCTTGTCAACAAAGACGAACTCGACGGAGATGAACTTGTTTCACTTTTAGAAGCACGTGATCTGAAAATGGTTGATTTTAAACTTGTAGATGTTCGTGAATATATGGAATGGCAGATGGGTCACATCAAGGGCGCTGATAAACTTGTACCTACAAGCTCATTTTTTCAAACGTGGGAAGAAGCAAACTTTGCAAAAGATGAAAATATCATAGTTTATTGTCATGTTGGAAGCCGCTCTGCACATGTTGCAAGAATTTTAGCAGACAATGGCTATACAAATGTAGGGAATCTTACAAATGGTATCGTTGCATATCCAGGTGAAATCGAAAGATAAAATAAAACTAGGAATAATCTATGAAAGTATTATTAATTAAAGATGTAAAAAGTTTAGGAAAATCCGGTGAAGTAAAAGAGGTCAAACCAGGTTATGGTCAAAACTTTTTAATTAAAAAGGGCTTTGCCAAACCTGCAACACCTGAGATTATTGCTGAACATGAAGCAGAAATCAAACGCAAAGAAGAAGAAGAAAAAGCTGAAATTGCAAGACTCAATGAGATTGCCCAAAAACTTGATAAACTCGAAGTCATCATTACAAAAAAAGTCGGTAATAACGGACATCTGTTTGGTGCCATTACAAAAGAAGAGGTTGCAAATGCTCTCAAAGAGCAGCACAACATAGAAATAGACAAAAAAGCAATTACAGATAAAACAGCTATCAAAACAATCGGTGAGCATGATCTTGATTTGAAACTGGGTCATGGAATTCATGCAAAACTTCATGTAGATGTACAGGGAGAATAAGGATTAATGTTTGATGCCACTACCATATTGGCCTACAAAGGCAAAAACAAAGCAGTTATCGGCGGAGATGGACAGGTAACTTTTGGAGACAGCGTTTTAAAGGGTAATGCAACTAAAATTCGTACACTTCATCACGGTAAAATCCTTGCAGGATTTGCCGGAAGTACGGCTGATGCTTTTAATCTGTTTGATATGTTTGAAGAATTTTTAGAAAATAAAAAAGGGGATTTACTCAAGTCCGTTGTTGAGTTTTCTAAGGCTTGGAGAAAAGACAAAGTACTGCGTCGTCTTGAAGCTATGATGATTGTTTTAAACCAGGATCATATATTTATACTTACAGGAAACGGTGATGTTGTTGAACCGGAAGATGGACAAATAGCTTCTATCGGAAGTGGAGGAAATTTTGCCATTTCTGCTGCACGCGCATTAAAGAAACATGCTTCTTTGGATGAAGAGGAACTTGTCAAAGAGTCTTTACATGTAGCAGCAGACCTTTGTATATATACCAATCATAATATCAAAACCTTGATACTCGATGGAGAAAAAGAGTGAATTTAACACCAAAAGAGATTGTAGAATATTTAGACAACTATGTTATTGCGCAAAAAGATGCAAAAAAAACTATTGCACTTGCTTTGCGTACACGCTACAGACGCATGCAGCTTGATGATGATCTCAAGAATGAAATCACACCGAAAAATATTTTGATGATAGGTTCAACAGGTGTCGGGAAGACGGAAATATCACGCCGTCTGGCAAAAATGATGAAAGTGCCTTTTATAAAAGTTGAAGCTAGTAAATATACAGAAGTAGGTTTTGTCGGTCGTGATGTCGAATCTATGATTCGTGATTTGGTTGTTAATGCTATCAGCATTGTCAAAGCAGAACAGGAAGAAGCAAACAAAGACAAAATAGAGAACTATATTATCAATAAAATCACAGAAAAACTGCTCCCTCCCCTTCCTGCCGGTGCGAGTGAAAGCAAAAAAGATGATTATCAACGCCTCTTAGAAGCGATGGAAAAGCGTATAGAGTCCGGAGAAATGGATGACAAGGTTATAGAATTAGAGATTGAAAAACTCAATATTGAATTTAATGACACAAACCTACCGCCGGAAATGGCAAAAGTACAAGAGAGTTTTTCCAAAGTGTTTGCCTCTATAAACAAAGAAGACAATAAAAAAGAGGTAACAGTTAAAGATGCAAAAATGCTTCTGCGACAAGAAGCAACCACCAAACTACTAGATATGACACGAATAAATGCCGAAGCATTGAGACGAGCAGAAAACGGAGGCATAATTTTCCTTGATGAAATAGACAAGATTGCACTCAGTGAAAAGAGTCAGGGTCGAAATGATCCTTCAAAAGAAGGTGTGCAAAGGGATTTACTGCCTATAGTTGAAGGAAGCAGTGTTTCAACAAAATATGGAACAATCAATACTGACCATATTCTCTTTATTGCAGCTGGAGCTTTTCATGTAAGTAAGCCAAGCGATTTAATTCCCGAACTTCAAGGAAGATTTCCTTTACGTGTTGAGTTAGAAGCTTTAACAGAAGAGACACTTTACAAAATTTTAACACAAACACAGAACTCTTTACTCAAGCAGTACCAAGCATTATTAGGTGTTGAAGGGATGCAACTGACATTTGAAGATGAAGCGGTAAGAGCCATAGCCAAACTTGCACATCGAGCCAATGAAACAGCAGAAGATATTGGAGCAAGACGCCTGCACACTGTGTTAGAGCGAATACTTGAAGATATAAGTTTCAATGCAGATGAATATAAAGGCAAAGAGTTTGTTGTTACAGCAAAACTGGTACATGAAAAACTTGATGATGCTGTAGAAGATGAAGATCTTTCAAGATATATATTATAGCACTAAAGGCAGACGCTTGTGTCTGTTATAAATTAAAGAAGGTATATAGATGACTAAAGCTGGTTTCGTTTCCTTAATTGGACGTCCAAACGCGGGTAAAAGTACCCTTATGAACTCCCTGTTGGGCGAAAAAATTGCAATGGTGAGTCAAAAAGCAAATGCAACAAGAAAGCGTTCAAATGCAATTGTTATGCATGAAGATGCACAGATTATTTTTGTTGATACTCCAGGATTACATGAAAAAGAAAAAATGCTCAATCAGTTTATGCTTGATGAAGCACTCAAAGCAATGGGTGATTGTGATTTGATTGTATACTTGGCACCTGTTACAGACTCTACCGAACATTATGAAAGATTTTTAAAAATTAATAACGGACGGGTAAAACATATCATTGTTTTAAGTAAAATAGATCAGGTTTCTCAGGAAAAACTTTTTAAATCTATTAGTGCCTATAATAAATATGCTGATCACTTTGAAGCACTTATTCCTGTAGCAATTCCTCGAAAAGTCGGACATAAAGACTTGCTTGATACTATTGCAAAAAACCTGCCTGACTCTCCGTATCTCTATGATCCTGAGGATTTGACAAGTGAACTTGTTCGTGACATTTATGCAGGATTTATCCGTGAAGCTATTTTTGAAAACATCAGTGATGAAGTCCCTTACGAATCAGATGTTATCATTGACTCTATCGAAGAAGAAACAGGAATTGACAGAATTTATGCCACTGTCATTATAGAAAAAGAGTCTCAAAAAGGTATTATCATCGGAAAAGGCGGAGAATCAATCAAACGTATAGGAAAATCCGCCAGAGAGAAAATAGAAAGACTCAGTGGGAAAAAAGCATATTTAAACCTTCAGGTAACCGTTAAAAAAGGCTGGACAAAAGACAAGAACTTCCTAAAAGAGATAGGATATGACCATGGGCAATAGATTTTACTTTTTTGTTATAAGTATTATCTCTGCACTTTGTTTTTCAACTTCTGCATTTGCTTCAAATAATGACATTTTAACAACCTATCGACTGCATGGCATTAAAAACATTCAAAAGGAGTTGGATAAAAGTCTGAGTGATACAAAGTATTGGCAGGAGTTTCTCAAAAACAAAGATACCCAGTTCGGCTATATTGAATCCTACACAAATATTTTACTGTGTGACAAATCAAAATCAGAACTTTTAATATATTCCAAAGACAGTAATAACACATATAAACTCCGAAAAGAGTACAATGCTTTTACAGGAAAACTCAAGGGAGATAAAACACGAGAAGGTGATCTTAAAACACCTATCGGTGTTTATGATATTGTCAAAAAACTCTCCAAAGTTGACTCTTTTTACGGTCCGATGGCATTTGTCACTTCCTACCCAAACCTGTATGACAGGTACAAAGGCAAAACAGGACAAGGTATTTGGATTCACGGACTGCCAACCAACCAAGAAAGAGACGAATTTACAAAAGGCTGCATTGCAATAAATAACAAAAGCATAGAATGTCTTAATAAAAATATTGATATCAAAAAAACAGTATTGATTATAAAAGAAGATGCAAACAGTAACAATACTGTATCAAAAGAGACCCTGGCACTGCTTTTATCTAATCTGTATGCATGGCGTTATTCCTGGCTTTATAATAATCTGGAAGATTATCTTCACTTCTATGCACAGGAGTTTAAAAGATTTGACGGTATGAATCTAGAAAAATTCAAACAATACAAACAAAGAGTTTTTAGTAAAAATGAAAATAAAATCATACTGTTTCGCGATATAAATATCATTGCATATCCCAATATAGATAACTTGTATAAGATAACCTTTGATGAAGAGTACAAATCCGACAGCTTCTCTTTTCATGGAAAAAAGATATTGATTGTACGATTACAAAACAATCAATTTAGCATTATAACAGAGAAATAAATGTCTCTGATTTTCAATATATGCCTGACCCTTCTATTTTCATCTGTTCTCAATGCGAATATTCAGCTCATCAAAAAAGAAAACACTGACTCAAACACCACCCTTTTAGTTATAGGCGGAATTCACGGTAATGAACCGGGCGGATATTTCGCAGCTTCAATATTGGCCACACACTACACTGTAACATCTAAGAATTTATGGATTATTCCAAACTTGAACAAAGAAAGTATTATGGCTAACAAACGTGGCATTCATGGTGATATGAATCGTAAATTTTCACATATCAAAAAAGATGACAAAGACAGAAAAATCATCAAAGAAGTCAAAAAAATAATACTCTCAAAAAAAGTTTCTTTAGTCTTAAATTTACACGACGGACATGGTTTTTACCGTAAACAGAACCAAGGCAGCATATTTAATCCGAATGCCTGGGGACAGACCTGTGTTATTGACCAGTGCCAGTTAAAGCAAAAACAGCTTTTTGGTAACCTGAACAATATTGCAGAAACAGTAAAAAACAATATTAATAAAAAACTATTAAAAAAACACCACAGTTTTAATGTAAAAAACACCAATACAAAGTATGAAGATGAAGCAATGCAGCTTTCTCTTACCTACTTTGCTGTTACAAATGACAAACCTGCATTTGCCATCGAGACAAGTAAAAATCTCTCCAGCTTATCTCAAAAAGTCTTTTATCAACTCCTGGCAATAGAAGAGTATATGAAAATAATGGGGATATCTTACAAACGCGACTTTGAATTAAATGCAGCCCAAATCACAAATATAGTAAAAAACTATGGAACATTAGTAATAAATCACAATATTTTGTTAAATTTGAATGATATAAAAAACTCTTTAAGCTATATTCCGATAAAATCAAAAAGTAATGAGTTTTATTTCTCCCATCCATTGGGAGGCGTGAAAAGAAAAAAAGGCAGATATTTAATATATATTGGGAATAAGTTAGTGACTACACTCAAACCCCAATACTTTAAAATGTCAGATTATTGTCCCAAAAAATACACAATTGTTATAGACAATAACGAAGTTTCTTTGCCAAAAGCTTCAGAATTTTATGTAAGTGACGATTTTAAAATCGTCAAGAGTAAAAAACACCGTGTGAATGTTATAGGTTATTATAAAAAAGACAGAGTAGATGAGAGTCAGATAAACATATCTTTAAAACAGTTAAACAAACACTATTCAGTTGATAACAATAACAAAACATACAGGATTGAGTTTTACAAAAATGATGAATTTTGTTCCATGTTATTGGTTCATTTTAAATAGGATTATAGTTAATGAATACATCAACACAACACTCTTTTTCAAGTGTATTATCAATTAATCCATACAAAGAGACATACTTTAGTGGAATATCGAGTTTCATCACAGAAACAACAACTCCAAAATTTTCAAAAGATCAGTTTGTAATTTCATATATCAGTACAAAAGAATTTATAAATGCCCAAATTGCAATCAGTAAAAATATTCCTGAGGAAGATTTATTTGATGCTATTAGCAACAAAGCATATGATGAACTGGCCCTTGATCAGGCAGTTGAGTATAAAATTCGCTACATTGAGTCATTTGACACATTAGATGAAGAGAACAGATATTTTCATGTCTTTATCGTAGACCCTTTGGATATAACCAATACTTTTATAAAAATTGTTGAAAAAGTAAAATATATTGATGTCATCATTCCTTCGCCTCTTTTAATCAAATCACTTTATACAAAAGAGCTCATCGACAGCAACGGTGTGCATTGTTTTATATATATTCAGGAAAATGATGCATTTTTGACTATTTACGGCAACAAAGAATTTGTTTATACAAAATCTTTAAAATATTCTCTTGTAGAAATGCATGAGCGTTTTTGTGAACTGTATGGTGAGAGAATTGAATATAACGAGTTTATACACTTTTTTTCAAAAGAAAATCTTAAAGAAACTACAAGTGATTACAAAGAATTTTTTATCCGTCTTTATAAAGAATTGTTTGCAAATATCAATGATATTCTCACCTATGCAAAAAGAGCATTTGATATTGAAAAATTTGAGCATGTATATATAGGGGCACAACTTCCTACTGTGACAAAACTTTATGAAATGCTCGAAGTTGAGTTAAATATAAAGTCAAGTGAATTTGAATTTGATTACGGTTTTGAGACTGAAAACGAATATGTAGATCAACTGCATGCCCTTATGCATATTTATACAACACTGCCAAAAGATGAAATATATGAATGTAATTTTACTGATTACAGACGACCGCCGAAATTCATCAAACGAGAAAGCGGCAAATTGATAATTTTAATATTTGTTTCCTTTGCTCTTGCGTTTGCCTACCCTATAACATACTGGATACTCACATATGCACAGACTCTGCAAGAAGATCTGCTCAAACAAAAATACAAAGAGATTCATAATATCAAAATAACCAGAGAAGCAACTATTAAAAACAGAAAAGCAGACAAAGAAAAGTCATTGAAACTGCTTGCCAAAGAAAAAACAGAATATTCTGAGAAAAAAAACACTCTTATGAAAATTCATGAAGTAAAAGTTGATTATCCTATGAAAGCAAAGCTTTTAACAATGTTCACTAAAAACTTGAACAAGTATGGTGTAAAGATTGAAGAAGCAAAATATACAGAAGATAATAAAACAAAAGTACTGACTTTTTATCTAGTTGCCAATAATGACAGAAAAATTACACAACTTGTTGAGTATCTTACTAAGACTTATGAAGGAAAATACAAATTTACCCTTGAAGAGATTGTCTTTGATGTCAAAACAAATAAATACTTCAGTGAGTTAAAGGTGCGTATATTATGAAAATAAATCTTGAAGACTATCTCCACAGAATAGATACAGCTTTTAAAAATAAAACCCAAAAAGATATCTATATGACTTACCTGATGGTTGTCGGTATCATTTTCACCTTTGCATACCTTCTGTTCTGGGACAGTTCATTTGACAAATTCACACAGACAAGAGCCAATGTACAAAATCTTCAAACAAAGATAAATGCCGATAAAACATTTCTGCAGCATAATCCTGAATCGAAAATTCTACAGCTTGAAAAAGAAATCAAGAAAATCAATAATGAAATAATTGTAATAAAAGATACAAACTCTTATATAAAAAGTAAAATTGAAACTATTTCATCTTTAATATATGATGAACGGGCATGGGGCGAATATCTTGATTCCATAGCAACTAATGCACAAAAATATAATGTCAAACTGCTTACCCTGACAAATAAATATGCAAAAAATGAGAGTTCTTTTGGTCATATACTTGATATTACAATTGAATCAACTGCGAACTACAAAAACACCTTGAAGTTTATCAATTCATTAGAGCAGAGTGAACTGGTCGTTGACATACACAACTTTGATATAAAAGCTGATCAAGCGTTGATTTCTGATTTAAATATATCTGTATGGGGGATTACATACTAATGAAAAAATTCTACTTGATTTTAATGCTCCTTCTGACTTCGCAACTTTTTTCCAACAATCTGGCATGGGTTGATGAACAGATTGAAGCAATTAAGCCACCAAGAATCGGAATTTCTGAAAAAGAGATTTCAAGAATAAAAGATCCTTTTATTTTTTTACACAAAAAAAATGATTCCAAAAAAAATAAAACAACCAAAAAAACAGTATCTTCTGCGTATGCAAATTACAAAAAAGTCACACAACGCAGAACTGTGCATTTCAGGCTTGATGCCATCTTAAACAAATCAGCAATGATTAATGGAAAATGGTATAAACAGGGTAAATATATTTATGGTTATAAACTGGCTAAAGTTGGTAGAAATTCTGTTCTATTAGTTCGAAAAAATAAAAAACTTCTGCTTTCAACAAAAAGTAAAAGTAAAAAAATTAAAATCTATAATAAGTAGGGATCTCAAATGAAATTTATAAAAACATCGGTTTACGCGACAATAATGACCGCGATGCTTTCAACAAGTAGCTTTGCAGATTGTTCTTATGAACTTTTCAGTATCAGTTCTGCCAAAAATACAAAGATCATTGACTTTGTAGAACAGTTGAGTGATGAATGTGGTTTTAGTATTATAGTAACAGACCCTAATGCTGAGAAATTCCTAAAAACAAAACTGAATAAAACAAACTTAAAGAACTTAACGATTGATGAAGTGTTAGATATTATATTGACACAGCATAATCTTTCCTATACACTTGAAAACAACCTCTTGAAGATATCTTATATTAGAACAAAAGTATTCAATATTGATTATATACTTTCCCAAAGAAAAAGTTCAGGCAGCACAGATGTTACACTAAGTTCTTCCTCAAATACACAACAACAGGGAGGAGGATCTAACGCTACATCAAATACAGCACAAAGTAGTAGTTCAGGTGGCGGAAATACTCCATCGGATTCTGGTATAAAAATTGAAAGTACAGATGAAGTCAAATTTTGGGAACAGCTTGATACTGAATTTCGAAGTATTTTAAATCGTCCACATGATATTTATAAAGCACCTGCGCCAATTATAAACAAAAACGCAGGGCTTATTACCGTAACAGCTACAGATAAACAACTCAAACGCTTTGAAAATTATTTAAAAAAGTTACAGGAAAAAGTAAAACTACAAGTATTGATAGATGTACAATTATTATCCGTTACTATGAGTAAAGGAAGAACAACAGGTATAGACTGGAAACAGCTCTATGCTCTGCAAAATGTCAAATTGTCTGCAAGTACTGCGAACTATAACAATATAGGTACAACAATACCTACCGATGGAATTATTACAGATACTGCAGCTACCGGAGCGGGTGCATCACAGCTTTTTACTATGAGTGCCGGTGGGCAATTAAGTGAGGTTATTAAGTTTTTAAAAACACAGGGAGATGTAAACTCTATATCAAATCCGAAAGTTCTTACTTTAAACAACCAACCGGCACTAATCACTGCGGGTACAGAATATTTTTATAAAATTATTTCATCAACGAATCAGCAAGGAACAGGTGGTGGGGTAGCTGCAACAACCCAAAATGACACAATCAACTCAGTATTTGCGGGTGTTTTACTGACAATTACACCAGAAATTTCTGATGATAAAACAATTACACTTAAGATAAATCCGTCTCTTTCTGAAACAACAACGGACATGGCAAACATTTCCAATGTTGGAAGAGATATGCCGCCGGATTTAAGTCGTCGTCAACTCTCTTCAGTTGTAACGGTAAAAGATGGGAACAGAATTATACTTGGTGGTTTAATTACTACAAAAAATACAACAGATGTAAATCAAGTGCCACTGCTAGGAAGCATACCAATACTTGGATATTTATTTAAACATGAGGCGACAACAAAAACTGTTGAAGAATTAGTTATAATTATTGAACCTCATATTATTCATAGTGAAAAAAATTCAATCTCTTTAAGTGATTTAGGATACGAAGGACTAAGTGACGAATTACTTACACTTGAAATGGCATCAAAAAAGAAAAAAGAGATAAAGCTGAATCAAAGTGATGACAAAGAAGAAGGTAAATAATCTATGGAGAGTATCTTTGCAAATTCTAAAAATGTTTTCTTAGATACAGTCAATGCCAAAGACTATATACAACTAGACAGAGTTTCTGCTATATACAAATCATTAAAAGACTCAATAGCCAAACCACTTAAAATGGTGCTTCTTTTTGGAAAACCAGGAACAGGAAAGAGTATGTTTCTGAGTAAGCTTTATGATGATTTAGCACAAGAGTGCAATATCTATCTTTATGAAACACCTATTTTAGATGAAACAGAATTTTATAAAGTCCTCGCTCAGGACATTTTCAACATCCAATATAATGACACCTTAAACTTAACGCAGTTTATGAAAATAGTAAAAGAGAGAGCTGTAGAAGAGGTACCGATTGTCTTACTTGATGAAGCCCAACTCTATTCTGAAGTTTTAATGGAAAAAATAAGACTTTTATCAGATACAAGATGCATTAAATTCGTTATAACTCTGCATAAAACAGAAAAAGAAGATCTCATCGCAAAAGAACATTTTCAAACTAGAATCTGGGAAACTTTTGAACTCGAAAACGCTTCAAAAGCAGAACTCAAGATTTATATACAAAAAAAACTTATGAAAGCAAACTGTTTTGATACAGCAAACATGTTTCACACAAAAACAGTAAATAAGATTTACAAACTTACACAGGGAAACTACAGAGATACCAATAAACTGCTTTATACTCTTTTTGACATTTATCATACCTATGAAAAAAACACTCATTTCCCATTAAGCACTACACATATTCCCAACAAATTTATTGAAATGGCTGCCATACACACAGGACTTATTAATGCTTAATATTCATGATTTGGAAAAACGCTGGAGAAGATATAAAATAAAATCATTTTTACCTTACGTCATTGTCAGTATTGTTTTGTTTGCCATTGTTCCGGCTGTTTACTACTTTTATACAACCAACACTAAAGCTGTACCACAAAAAAAGCCTACGGCAGCAAAAAAAACAGTTCCAAAACCAATGCTTCCTCCAAAAAACAAACCGGCAGCAGTAAAAGCAAAGCCGGCAGCAATACAACCTGAACCAATGGCTGTACAGCCTAAGCCAATAGCAGTACAGCCGAAACCAGTAACAGTACAACCTAAAACAGTTGTCATAAAAAAAACAAAAGAGACATCTTTTCAAACACTCAAGCCATCAATGAATTTTATGAAAAACATTCAACACGAAGTGAGACAACCACAATGCAGATATAAAAAAACAAAGCAAAAGCAATTCAAAGAAAGAAAAGTTACAGAGGCCGTTCAAGACATCTCAGTCGAATCACCTGCAATAAAAAAAGAGAAAAAAATCAATATCACTATCCAAAGAAAAGAGACCCAAAATGATATTTATGAAATTATCAAGCGTTTTAAAAAGAGCAGGAACCCTGCTTTGAGTCTTTTTGTTGCAAAAAAATATTATGAACTTGGAAATTATAAACAGGCATATAATTATGCACTTATTACAAATCAAATCAATTCAAACATTGAAGCCAGCTGGATTGTTTTTGCGAAATCTCTTATGCAGCTTCACCAAAAAAACAAAGCAATCCATACACTTCAGGAATATATAAAAGTTTCACACTCCAGTAATGCCGAAATTCTTTTAAATGAAATCAAATCAGGAAAATTCAAATGAAACTACTACTGCTAATTATAGTTACATGTAACCTTTATGCCTATAATATAAAACAAAATTTATTTACTTTGTATCAAAATAAAAAATATGAAGAGGTCTGCACCATAGGTTTTAATAATTTTCAAAGATATAAAAAAGATGAAGAGTTTGTCAGTTTGTACGCATTTGGCTGTTTGTATTCAGACTATATAGACAGAT
>JALSKR010000197.1 GCA_026988735.1 Sulfurimonas sp. | reverse complement strand
AAGGTGCAATAGAAGAGGTTGTCAAGCAAACATTAAATTTAAACAAATTTAAGATTAGTGATACTGATAAATTAAAAGATGATATTAAGACATTAAAAAAGAAGTTAGATAATTATAATTTAGAGACTAAGTATAAAGGTGTAGATGAATTTTTAGAACGAAGAATGAATGAAGTTTGTGATAAATTAGATTTTGAAGAAGAGTTAAGACCTGGAAGATTGAAATTTGAGTTAAAAACATTTAATTTTTATTATATGTATGGAAACGATAAAATATTGTTATCTGAAATGGGGAGTGGTGCTAATTGGTTAGCATGTCATCTTTCTTTATTTATTGCTTTATTACATTTGTCTTGCAAAGAAAATAAATCTGTTATTCCATCTTTTTTATTTTTAGATCAGCCAAGTCAAGTATATTTTCCTAAAGAATATAAACAGACCGAAGATGATGTAGATGAGAATATAGAACAAGTGAAAAATATTTTTAAGGTTATTAAAGATGAATTAGAAATAATAAAAAAAGATTGTGATTTTATGCCACAAGTTGTTATTATGGATCATGCAGATGAAAAAGAATTTAATACTTATGTCAAAAAGCGTTGGTCTAAAGATGGAGATAAATTAATATAGTAAAAGTTATTTTTAAATTTAATTTATTCCAATCAATGCCTCTGATTCCCAGCAAAGAAATTCCTTACTAGTATTAATATACTATTCACCTATGCTCTCCAATATCTTCTCAATATGTAAAAACATAGACAAAGGTATAGAATCGTTAAGTGCAACAAAACCCAACTTTTTGTAAAAAGAAATAGTCTCAACTTCAGCGAGTAGATATATCCCTGTACATCCTGCTATTTTAGATATCTCCACCACTTTTAGAAAAGCATCATGAAGTAATCGCTTCCCTATGCCTTGCTTTTGTAAAGAAATATCAATACCTAACATACTTAGTTTGATGACAGGCACTATAGGCGGTAATCCAGTTGGTTTATTGGGTAACTCAAATACCTCTCTGCTTATAGAAAATGTATCAAGTGCATAGAACCCTACAAATTTCACATTTTGGTCTAGTAAAATATAGGCTTGGCTTAAATGCTTTTTGACACGTTTTTTAAGTGACTTATATACAAAAGTATTTATCATCTCATTACCACAATCAAAAGTTTTTAACCCTTTATAAGTGGTAGAAGCATCAAAAGTAACAAGCCTAAGCATCAAAACCTTTCATGCCCATAAGCTCTTTTAACTCTTTAGTCGCAGGTTTTGGGTTTGCTAGTTCTTTTTCAAATTTTTCCCACCCTTGCTTACTTAGTGTAAGCATTTTATCTTCTAGCATGATATCTTTAGCACGTTGTGTTGCTGTAGATATGAGAAAACTACTTAAGTCCATGCCTAGAGAGTTTGCTGCACCTTGTAGCAGTGACTTTAATTCTTTAGATGTTTTAAATTCTATACGAGCATCTTTACTATCAATAGTAGCTAACATGTTTTATCCTTATACGGTTATTGTACGTATACTATACAGTGTTATTTGTATAATGTCAATGTCTCTGATTCCCAGCAAAGAAATTCCCTGCTAGTCCCAACGGTACAACCGTTCTGTAAAACAAATACCGTCCAGTAAGTTCAGATGCAAATGCACCAAGTGTTGCAACTACCAATGTAGCAATGGCTA
>JALSKR010000196.1 GCA_026988735.1 Sulfurimonas sp. | reverse complement strand
CAAAAGCACAAACAACAGCTTTACATGTAACCAAGGCGCACTCATCCATCCGCCTAAATATATAAGCGCAGCACCACTTAAAATTGTTGCCCACATAGAGGGAACACCTATATATTTAAAAAGCTTCATCTCCTGAATTTTTACCACTTTTACAAAACCCTCATTTCCTCTGTTTTCTGCATGATAAACAAAAAGACGGGGTAGGTAAAAAAGTACCGCAAACCAAGAGATAAAAGAGATGACATGAAACCATAAAAGCCAATTATACATACCACATCCCTAAAAGTTTTTTTCTATGTAAATTGATTCATAATTTGAACCGCCATGACGGACATTGTTAATCGTTCCAAAAATACCCGAACGGTGTTTCAACAAAACACCGATATATGTTTCATTCAGCGCTCTATATTTTAGAAGTTTTCCCAAATCAAAATCCAGACTGATATCGAGATAGTTTAACAAGTGTGAATTGTTATCATTGTAACGCTGTGCATCAATTTGTTCTATCTCTAAAATACGATTTGTATAGGAAAGACCCTCTCCAAAACCAAATCGTACTCTGTTTTTCCAAAAGTTAATATTATAATAGGCTTTTATATAAATATCTACCCCATATAAATCATCTTGAATTTTTTCTTCATAATATGTCAACCCGCCTTTGAGATACAAATCTATTGGCAGATCAAACAGATCTTTTTTCAAAAGATACCCGCCATCTATGTTGTAGGCTTTTAAATCATCTCTGTAAGCTCCAAACTTACCTAATAATATATTTGCAAGAGAATGTAACGTCGGTTTCCCAACTGCTCCACGTATCGAATAATTGTTTTGGGCAGCTATTAAGTTAAGCCCTAAAATAATAAGTAGTAGAAGTAATTTCATATATTTTTATGCGTCAATCGGATCTAATTCTTTAATAGAAGGGCCTTTATGATCAGTGACTTTATCATGAAGACGGCGCAGTGCCTTGTTTGCACGATCAACTGCTACATCAATGGCAGCATCCAAATCTTTGTGGTGTTCACTGATAACAATAGGCGCAGAGTGTGCCACATGTATTTCAAATTCTACCAAAACACCTGCTTTTTCAGCAGAAACTATACAATTGACTCTCGTAATGTCTAAAGAAAACTTTTTAAATTTTTCAATTCCCTGTTCTATATGTGCTTTCTTCTCGTCTGTTAAAGTTATATCTTTTGCACGAATTTGTACTATCATCATAAATCCTTTAATTTTAAGCCATAAGGCTTAATTATATTTAACTATATAATAGCAAAATAAAGCTGAGATGGGTATAATACGCCTTAAAAAATCAGGAATATATACAATGAGAGTTTTAACCGGTATTCAACCCTCAGGTGATTTGCACATAGGGAACTATTTTGGTTCCATCAAACAGATGGTCGATGCGCAAAAGGAGAATGACACTTTTGCTTTTATCGCAAATTACCACGCCCAGACAAGTGTGAAAGACGGACAGAGACTTGCCGAGCTTACCATGCAGTCAGCTACAGATTTTTTAGCACTTGGAATAGACCCGCAAAAATCAACCTTTTGGGTACAGTCCGATGTAAAAGAAGTCTTAGAACTCTACTGGGTTCTTTCTTCTTTTACACCAATGGGACTTTTAGAGCGTGCGCACAGTTATAAAGACAAAACAGCAAAAGGCATAGCCGCCAACCATTCACT
>JALSKR010000195.1 GCA_026988735.1 Sulfurimonas sp. | reverse complement strand
TCTTCAATGTGGCAGCAACATGGGCATATTTCTCTGTACTTATGACGTATTTTGGGGTAAACTATTACCTTTCAGGACTTCACTCGTACGCAGCAGGTGACCCTGTACCTATTCCATTATGGGTACCCATCGGTGTGGCAGGACTTTTTGTATTGACCCTGCTTGCAGCACGTAACCGTAATCTCAAATAACCTTCTACTAAACCTCATGTTTTATGAGGTTTAGTCTTCTTTTTTAAGCCACACCATATTACTTTATATTATAATTACATGTACCAAACTATAGGTATAAATAACAATATTAGGAAAAAGAATGTTAAATGAATTCAAAGAGTTTCTTATTAAGGGAAATATGGTAGATATGGCGGTTGGTTTCATCTTTGGTGGGGCTTTTGCAACGGTAGTCAAGTCATTGGTTGCGAACGTAATTATGCCACCAGTAGGTATGTTACTTGGTGGTGTTGATTTTTCTCAACTATTTATTGCACTTGATGGTAAAGATTATGCAACTATGGAATTACTTGATAAAGCAGCAGCACCAGCGATCAAATATGGTCAGTTTATCAATGATACTATTTCATTTTTGATTTTAGGTTTCGTAATGTTTATGGGTATTAAAGCATACAATAAACTTAAAGCTGCAGAACCAGAAGAAGCACCAACAGAAAAAACATGTGGTGATTGTGCGATGAGCATTCCAGTAGCTGCAAAAAAATGTGGACACTGTGGAAGTACAAACGTATAGATGAACTCCAGCTACAACAAGAAAGTTTTCTTGTTGTAGTGTTTATGTTTTATTATGATAAAATAGTTTATTGTAATAAAGGATAAACATGTCAGGATATAGAAAAACGTTTGGCTTCTTTTTTATTGTGCTCTCCTCAGGGCTTGCTGTATGGTATCCTTTAGCGAATTTTTTAGGGTAACCCATGGCAAAAGCAAAACCATATAAGCCTACAACTGCTTCAATAAAAGCACAAAAAGGGACACTTCTTTACCTTTTTCTTATTCCTCTTTTTCTTTCGGTTATTTTGGCACTTTTTCAGACCAATATTAAATCTTTTATGCTTAATGGTATGGCGTTTACACTCTTTTTTATCACTGCAAAAGTGTCGTCAAAAGGTTTTCATCAAGAATCAGAATATATTAAAAGTATTTTAACTAAAGCCCCAAAAATACCCTATAAAACCATAGCAGGATTTTTACTTGGTGGTTCTACATTTTTTACTGCATGGGTAGCGGGAGGTAAATCGTTTATCACTGCACTTTTTTTAGGTGGAATTGCTACACTAGGTTATTATTTGTTTTATGGATTTGATCCTAAAAAAGATAAGCTTGATAACTTGGGTGATGTTTCTGCTACCTTTGTCTTGGAGACTATAGGTGAAGCAAGAGAGAAACTTGCAAATATTGAGACACACAAAGAAGCTATAAAAGATACATACTTAAAAGAGAGACTCAACAAAGCACTTCAAAAAGCAAATCTTATTTTAGAAACTATACAGGAAGACCCAAAAGATATACGCGTTGCACGTAAATTTCTCATCGTCTATATAGATGGTGTTGCAAAAGTGACAGACGCTTATGTGGGGTTGGATGAAGTAGATATAGACAAGAAAACAAAAGAAAGACTTTACACGCTTATGGAAGATTTAGATAACAAATTTGATAAAGAGCTTGTAAGGCTTAA
>JALSKR010000194.1 GCA_026988735.1 Sulfurimonas sp. | reverse complement strand
TACCACAAGACTCTATACGGTCATCGAAATACGCGGCAATGCTTTGATGCCTACAGTTTTCTGAATTGGCGAAGCGTACCATGCTGTCAAGCTTGTTAAAGGCGTGGTCTTTGTAAGGTGTCTCTGGTAGGTCTTCTATAAACATCTTTTGTTGCACAATGTCTGCTGCAGAGTAAAGCAGTAGCGTCTCAGCCTCTAGTCCATCTCGTCCTGCACGTCCTATCTCTTGGTAGAAGTTTTCTAGGGTTTTGGGTAGTGTCATATGAACGACAAAACGGATATTACTCTTGTCAATACCCATACCAAAAGCGATGGTAGCCACCACTATCTGCACACGGTCTGCCACGAAGTCTGCATAGGTGGCATTCTTCTCTTCTGTGGGTAAGCCTGCATGGTAGGCTTTGGCTTCTACGCCTTTGCCTTGTAAAAAGTTAGCGATATTCTCTGTAGACTTACGAGACAAGGTATAGATGATACCCGACTCGTCAGTATGTAGTTTGAGAAATTCAAGTAGTTGCTGTCGCCCATCTTTGATACGGTGTCGTGCATGAATCGTCAGATTTTCTCTAAAGAGTGAACCACGCACACGCTTAGGATTTATAAGTCCTAAGTTCGTTGCGATGTCCTGTTCTACTGCATTTGTAGCCGTAGCGGTAAAGGCAGCGATAGGCGTCGTAGAAAATTGTTCTTTGAGCAAGCTCAATCGTCTATAGTTTTCCCGAAACTCATGCCCCCACTCCGAGACACAGTGTGCTTCATCTATGACAAAAAAGTTAATGGGGAGTTGATGGAGCATATTTAAAAAGTAGGCATTGGTGAGACGTTCGGGTGCGACATAAAGGAGTTTTATCTCTCCATTGCGTAGTTGCTGCTCTATGGCTTGGCTCTCTTCAAGTGTTTGCATAGAGCTTAGCATCGCTGCAGAGATATCATTGGCTCTTAGGGCTACCACCTGGTCATGCATGAGTGCCAGCAGTGGTGAGACGACTACCGTTATACCTTCCATAAGTAGGGTAGGTAGTTGATAACAAAGAGACTTTCCTCCCCCTGTGGGGAGTATCATCAGTACATCTTCACCACCAACGATAGCATCTACCACCTCTTCTTGCAAAGGGCGAAAAGCATCATGTCCGAAATAGTGTTTGAGGGTTTCTAGTTTATTCATGCTGTAAGTGTAGCGTGAAATTTACAAATAGAAGAAAAATATTGCAAATTGACATATTTTTCTTGCTCGAACCAACATAAACCTGTCTCATTATCATCCTGAAAAAAATATTGTGTTATAATCATACACAGCAACTTAGAATAAAAATGATGAGGATTCTGCACATTATGTTAAAATTACTATTTTTTATATTTACTATATTACTTATAAATGCATGCACACACGAACCACAAATAAATTCACAGAAACAAAAAAATGCCATTTTCACAGGTAATCCTTATAGCTTAGATGGCATAGCTTATGCTTATCAACATAAAGGATATTAAATGTTGAAATATATTAAAGTTTTTTTTATTTTTGTCCTATTAATTTCATTTGGACAAAGTATTGAAGTAGAATCTAACATAGTGCAAGATCATACAACTCTTGATCACATAAACAACAATAAAACTTATTTTGGAGAACAGCTTTTTCAAGGGCATTTTACCAATAAATCACAATTTAGAGAAAATCCAAATTATATCCTTAAAATTGGTGACATCATCAATATTAGCATATGGGGTGCCTTAGATTTTCAAGGAGATGTAACAATAGATGGAAGGGGAAATATATTTGTGCCTAAGATTGGAGTTATGTCTCTGGCTGGTACAAAGAATTCTGATTTACAAACTAAATTAGAAACATACCTTCAAAAAAGATTTAACGATAATGTTTTTATCTATGCAAATGTAAGAGACTACCAAGCCCTTTCTGTTTACCTTTCTGGTTCTGTTAAAAATGTAGGGCTGTATGATGGGGTATCAAATGATTCAATTTTACAGTTTATAGATAAAGCAGGAGGTATTATCCCTGGAGAAGGGAGTTACCGACATATTCAAATTTTACGAAATAATCAAGTAATCAAAAACATCGATCTTTATGCTTTCTTACTAGATGGTTATCAAAGTGATTTTAGGTTCAAAAATAATGATACAATTTTAATTCAACCTATTCAAAGTTATGTCGAAGTAGAAGGAGATGTTAGCCGTCCATTTATCTTTGAACTTAAACATAAAACTGACACAGTGCAACATATTATAAAATATGCTTTACCCAAACCTGGAGTAAATCGTTTTACACATATTAAAAGAAGAGGTATGAAAGAAATCAGTAAAACATATTCAATGCGTTATGCAAACCGTGTCTTTGTTAAAAATGGTGAAAAATTAATATTTAATACTAACAGTCATCTTCAAAGTTATACTATTGAAATAGAAGGAGAGCATGCAGGGCTTAATCACTTATCTGTACCTAAAGGAACATCACTTTATACCGTATTGAAAACAATAAAACCTACAGCACTGTCAGATATACGCAGTACCCAACTTTTTAGAAAGTCAATAGCAAAAAAACAAAAATCTTTACTAGATACAAGTTTGAAAGATTTGGAATCACGCTTATTTACTTCTGGTTCTGCCACACCTGAAGAAGCTACTATACGTAATCAAGAATCCAAATTAGTTATGCAGTTTATCGCGCGTGCCAAACAAGTAAAATTTAAAGGGCAAGTCATTTTTACACCTACAGAAGATTTACGACAAACACTTGTAGAAGATGGTGATAAAATATATATACCCAAAAAGAGTAATTTAGTTACCTTGCAAGGTGAAATAAATATTCCAAATACACTGACATACAAAAAAGGGAAATCACTTTCTTACTATTTGGATGCATGTGGAGGTCTCACGGAACGTGCAGACCCAAATAATGTTTTACTTATAAAAGCCAATGGTACTGTTACAAATTCACATAAAGGTCATGTTGAAGCAGGAGATTCTATTTTAGTTTTAGGGAAGACAGATACAAAAAATCTACTTTTGGCAAAAGATTTAACACAAATTTTATACCAAGTAGCTGTTGGTGCTGCTGTCGTGTTACAGGCATTTTAAGGTCTTTATATGCTAAAACGTAGTGCCTTTACCATTTTCAAATCTGTTGTTATTGCACTTTTTTTACGAGAAGTGCAAACACGTTTTGGTAGTAGAAGGCTAGGTTATTTTTGGGCACTCTTTGATGCCATGTTTTTGGTTTTAATTTTTGCAGGTTTAAAATCAGTTCTTTCCAAGCATAGTATGCATGGTATAGATTATCCAGTATTTATCTCTGTCAGTTTTTTAGCATTTTTTTTATGGAAAAAAATTGTAAGTAGTTCCATCGGTGCATTCTCTGCAAATTCAGCTCTTTTTGCCTACAAACAAGTAAAACCTTTTGATACCATCTTTACAAGAGTTTTATTAGAAATCTTTGTCAGTATTATGGCTACATTAGTATTTATTGCTATTGGTCTCTACTTTCAGTTTAATCTTCATGTACAAAACTTCAACATGTTAATACTTGCAATACTTTGGTTAATACTTTTTGGTTTTAGTATAGGTCTTATGTCTGCCGTATTTTCACATTATTATGAAACATTTGGTAAAATGGTTAAGATTATACTAACCCCTTTACTATTTATCTCAGCTATTATGTATACTGTAGATTCTTTACCTCCTATTGCTAGAGAGATTATTCTCTATAATCCCTTAGTTCATTTCATGGAAATGATACATGGATATTATTTCATTACGTTAGACACTCGATATGTTGATTATGAGTACATTTTTTATTGGACAATTATTCCTTTATATATAGGTTTGTATTTTTATGTTAAAGGAGAAAGGGGTATTCTCTCTACATGATTGAACTTAGAAATGTTAGTAAATTCTACCAGACCAAACATAACCGAAACTATGTACTAAATAATGTTACTTTTACCATACCTTCAGGTGTTAACGTTGGTATCCTTGGTCGTAATGGAGCAGGAAAATCTACACTACTTCGAATGCTAGGAGGCATAGATTTTCCTAATCAAGGCATTATTAGCTCTCCAAACTCTTTTTCGTGGCCTATGGGTCTTGCGGGGGGATTTCAAGGTTCAATGACAGGCAGACAAAATGTAAAATTTGTTTGCCGAATCTATGGGAAAAGTGATTATGAAATAAATCAAGCCATCCTTTCTGTCAAAGACTTTTCGGAGCTTGGAGATTACTTTGATATGCCCATTAAAACATACTCTAGTGGTATGAGATCACGTCTTAGTTTTGGGCTTAGTCTTTTTTTTAATTTTGATTATCTTATCATTGATGAAACACTTTCAGTAGGAGATAAAAACTTTCAAGAAAAATCAAAAAAAGCGCTACGTAAAAAAATTGAAACATGTAATATACTTTTAGTTAGTCACTCAATGCCTATATTAAAAGAACTTTGTGATGTAGGTATCGTTATACATAAAGGAAAAATACATTACTGTGATACTATAGAAGATGCCATTCAAAGATACAATAATATAAACAAATAAAGAAGACCTTATGATAAAAAAATTTATACAACTCTACTGGTACGAAGATAAAACAAATACAGACAATCCAAATACTTTTGGAAAAAATAGAGCACGTTTGCGAAAACATGGGTTAAGGGGCATGAAAAGTAGACTAGACAAAGATTATATTCGTATGCAAAATGACTTTGTCACAAAAAGTATTTTAGACACACGATATACAACCATAAAAACACGTATTATATTTGTTATTCTTTTACTTACTACACTCTTCTATACACTTGTGATAAAATCAGAACTTTATGAATCACAAACAAAACTTATTGTGAAAGACATGCAAAGTAATACACCTGCTGACTCTTTAGGATTATCGCTTTTAGGTATGGGAGCTTCATCCCAACTTCAAGACAGTAAAATAGTTGAGTCCTACTTAAAGTCACTAGATATTTATAAAAATTTAGATAATATTTTTCACCTTACCCAACACTATAAAAGTACAGATTTAGATCTACTCAGCCGACTTTCTAACAATGCAAAAGAAGAAGAAATTCTTCAATTTTACAATAAACATTTATATGTCTTGTATGATGAAACCTCAGGTATATTAACGATTCGATTTACACATACTGATAAACATACTGCACAAAGAGTATTAACATTTTTAGTAAAAAAAGTAGAGGAGAAAATAAATACTTTTAATCGAAAAAAAGCAAAAAAAGAACTAAAATTTGTACGTCTGAATTTTGAAAAAGCAAAACAAAAAATGAATGCATCTTCTGCCAAGCTAGAGGCTTACCAAAATACACATCTCCTACTTGACCCTAAAGCAGAAGCCTCTAGTTCCAATACAATGATAGCAGAATTAGAATCTTCTTTATTGCAAAAAAAAATAAAATATTCTACCATGTCAAGTTACTTAAAAGAAAACACATATGAATTAAAAACCTTAAAGAAAGAAATCGAAGGTATCACCCAAGCCATAAATAAAGAAAAAGAAAAGTTAACTGGCACAACAGGCAATACACTCAATAAAGAACTTATAGAATATGAAAGTATAAAACTACAATTAGGATTTGATACCGAAGTATATAAAAATGCACTAATCCAATTAGAAAGTACCAAATTAGATGTACTTAAAGAAGCAAAAACACTTAGCATACTTAGCAAACCAAATTTACCAGATGGATACACCTATCCTGATAAACCGAAGATGTTTATTACTATCCTCATAGTCGCTTTTTTACTTTACGGCATTATAGCAATGTTAGGAGCGATCATTAAAAATCATAGAGAATAATCATAAAATTATTTTTTTCATATTTCTGTCACAAACATATGTTATACTAGCGTCACAATAAGGGTCGGGGGACATATGAACAATATACAAAAATCCATTTTTAGAGAATATGATATCCGTGGTATCTACGAAAAAGAGCTACATGAACATTCTGTTAAACTACTAGGGTATTACTTTGGTCACAAAGTCAAAGGCAACAAAGTAGTTGCCATAGGTTTTGATGCACGTTCTCATTCTCCAAAACTAAGAGATTACCTTACTTCAGGGCTCAATGCTGCTGGATGTACCGTGTTAGATATGGGTATGGTTGCCACACCTGTCAATTATTTTTCTAACTATATCTCACATAATGGTGTACATACCGATGCATCTATTATGATTACAGGTTCACACAATCCTTCTGAATACAATGGATTTAAAATTACTTTAGACAAATCGCCTTTTTTTGGAGAAGATATCTATGCTCTTGGCGATGAGATTATACAAAATCAAGACAGAAATATCGAAGACAATACAACAAAAATAAATATTGATGTCAAGACACCATATATCGAGTATATGGTAAATCAGTTTCAACACCTCAAAAACTTTCCTCAAAAGATTATTATCGATGCAGGCAACGGTGTAGCCGATACTGTCATCACCGACATTTTTGATGCGCTTGAGTTTAACTATAAAGGTCTCTATCTCGAACCAGATGGCTCCTTCCCCAACCACCACCCAGATCCATCTGAAGAGAAAAACCTTACAGATGTAAAAGCTTTACTCGAAAAAGAAGGTGACATCGCCTTTGCCTATGATGGTGATGCAGACCGTATTGCCGTACTCACACACAAGCACAACATCAAAGGTGACCAAATGGCACTTCTGTATGCGATGAAAATGGAAAATCCCACAGTCATAGGTGAAGTAAAATGCTCACAAGTCATGTATGATGAACTGGAGCGTCGTGGTGCAAAAGCCATCATGTACAAAACAGGGCACTCCAATCTTAAGGTTAAAATGAAAGAGACACAGGCAGACCTTGCCTGTGAAGTTTCAGGGCATATTTTCTTTAAACACCGCTATTTCGGTTATGATGATGCCATCTATGCTACATTACGTATGTTAGAACTCATCGCAGATGGCATAGACATTGATGCAGAGATAGATGCCCTTCCTTCTGTGTTTTCTACAGAAGAGATAAAAGTAGAAACGACCGAAGATGAAAAATTTCTTATTATCGATAAAGTGAAGGAACTACTTGCACCTCCTTCAAGAGATTTTCCAAACATCCTCAACATTATTGATGTAGATGGCGTACGTATAAACTTTGAACATGGCTGGGGTCTCGTAAGAGCTAGCAACACTACCCCTGTACTGGTCACACGTTTCGAATCTACCGATGAAGCACTTGCCAAAACGTATGAAAGCAAAGTCAATCAACTGATTCAAGAAGCAAAGGCACTTTTACACTAATGCTCAAAAAGTTTATAGACTCTACATACAAATACTATTATATACTATGGCAGGAAAAATCTTTTGCACTCTTCTTCAGGCTTATACACAGCTATCGAAAAGATGGGCTAGAGGGGATGTATAGACGTATACAAAAAGAGTATACACAAAAAAAGTCTACCTATGAAAAATGGATACTCACAAATGAAACAAATATTTTATATACTGAAGCATTAGACTACACCCCACTGATTTCCATCATCACGCCTACGTACAACACAAGCAAAACCTATCTTTCACACATGATAGACTCTGTACGTAAACAAACCTATACACACTGGGAACTTTGTATTGCAGATGATGCCTCAACATCACAAGAAACCCTTAATACCCTTAAAAAATATGCTGCTTTGGATAGACGTATAAAAATCATCTACAGAGAACGTAATGGTCATATATCAGAAGCCTCCAACAGCGCTTTGGCTTTGGCTACAGGAGTATATGTCACTTTTTTAGATCATGACGATATGCTTGCACCCCATGCACTCTATGAAATGGCAAAAAAACTCAATGAAAACAAAAATCTCAAACTCATTTATTCAGATGAAGACAAAATAGATGCACATAACAAACGTTTTGATCCGCACTTTAAATCGGGCTGGAACCCAGATATGTTTTTTTCGCAAAACTACATTGCACATCTCACACTCATCCAAAAAAGTATTGTAGAAGCTGTGCAAGGTTTTAGAAAAGGGTATGAAGGTAGCCAAGATTACGACTTATACCTTCGATGTCTCAAACAAATAGACCCTGCATCCATAGCCCACATAGAAAAAGTACTCTATCATTGGAGAGCTATAGAAGGCTCTACTGCACTCTCCCCTTCTGCTAAAAACTATACCACAGCTGCAGGGGTGCATGCTTTACAAGATTATTTTAAAGAGAGCCATCAAAAAGTAACCGTAGAAAAAGGCTTGCTACCCAACACCAATAAAGTATCTTATCTACTTCCAGATACCCCTCCTTTGGTTTCATTACTTATCCCTACACGTGATGGTTACGAGATACTCTTTAAATGTATTACCAGTATTTTAGAAAAAACCATCTACCCCAATTATGAGATTATTATTCTAGACAACGAAACCACAGATGCACAGACTTTGGCGTATTTTGAAACATTAAAAGTCTATGACCATATACGCATACTTGAGTATCATTATCCTTTCAACTATTCTGCCATTAACAACTTTGGTGTTCAGCATGCAAAAGGTGAGATTATCGGACTTGTCAACAATGATGTAGAGGTCATCTCTCACCATTGGCTCACAGAGATGGTCTCGCATGCACTAAGAGAAGATATCGGTGCAGTAGGTGCCATGCTCTATTATGATAATGAAACCATTCAGCATGCTGGTGTAATACTAGGCATAGGTGGTGTGGCTGGACATTCACACAAATACTTTCCGCGTCACTCAGAGGGCTACTTTTCCAGACTTAAAATCATTCAAAACTACAGTGCCGTTACCGGTGCCTGCCTTGTGGTAAAAAAATCACTTTATTTAGAAGTAAACGGCTTAAACGAACAAGACCTCACTGTTGCCTTTAACGATGTTGATTTTTGTTTAAAATTACTTGAAAAAGGCTACCGTAATCTCTGGACACCTTATGTTGAGCTTTATCATCATGAATCTATAAGCAGAGGGCAGGAAGACAATCCTGTAAAAATCGAACGCTTCAACAATGAAGTATCCTTTATGAAACAGAAATGGAATATTATATTGAAAGGTGACAAATACTATAATTCCAACCTAACACAACAATATGAGGACTTTAGGATAATGATTGATGAATAAACAGCCTATACTTTTCGTACACATACCAAAAACCTCTGGAACAAGTTTCAAATTTATGATGAAAAATTATTTTGGAGAAGATAGTGTTCTATGTGATTATTCATTGAATAGTGTTGAGACATCTAATGAAATAGTGAATTATATTTATAAGGAAAAAGATCCATATAAACTTTTAAATATAATCTCACAAAAAAAGATTCTGATGGGGCACTTTCCGATTGGAAAATATATGCATATGTTTCCGACACTATATGTTGCAACAGTTTTGAGAGATCCTGTTAGACAAGTTGCTTCTCACTATCAGCACTTTATAGCACATAACAATTACAAAGGAACGATTGAAGAGTTTGTAGCAGATGAGAGGTTTAAAAATATTCAGACAAAATATCTTCAAGCAAAACCGCTGGAACTTTTTGGCTTTATAGGTATTACCGAGCGTTTTGATGATTCTGTTGCACTTTTCAATCATATGTACAGAATGAAGTTAAAGCCTTTACATGTAAATAAGGCAATCAAAAAACTTAATATTGATGATAAAATCATAGCACTCATCAAAAAAGAAAACAGCAAAGATATCGCACTATACAAAAAAGCTTTACAGCTTTTTGATGAACGATGGACTGCCTATAAAGAAAATAGAGAGTATATATATCAACTTATACAAGATGAAAATGATGAAAGGGTTCGTGGTATTGCATTCAAGCGATATCAGCATGATATTCCTTTAAAAATTGAAATTGACAACTATTTAACTATTGCTAAAGATTTCAGATCAGGCTTATTGCACCACAATCTTCCAAGAAATGGCTATGTGGGCTTTGACATAAAAAGGAACAAAGATGCGTAAAATATTTAGAAAAATAAAAAAAAACAATACCACTCCAATAATGGGTTTTGATGAAAAAGCTTATTTAAAAGCAAATCCGGATATTGCTGACGCAATAGAAAAAAACCAATTTAAGGATGCGAAGCATCATTTAAAACTTTTCGGACTAAATGAAATTAAAGAGGGAAAAAGGAAGTTCCATATTAACCATGCAACATTTGATGAAAATGTTTATCTTCTACTGAACTCCGATATTAATCGGTTGATAAAGTCCGGAAAAATATCTTCTGCTTTTGAACATTTTAAACAAATTGGATATAAAGAAATTATCACAGGAAAAAGAAAATGGGGGGTGTCTCCGCTTAAACAGAGTTCAAGCATTACTGAAAATCATAAAAAAGTACAAGACTTTTGCAATATAATTGGATTCCAATATGATTTATCCAAACTTGATATAAAAAGAATAATAGAATTAAACCCTCTTTTAAAAGGTCTTAAAGAGGAAGAGATATATATGAAAATTTTACAGGCGGAAAATATTGAATTTATCCGTCTAAGTGACGATATCAAATTTGATACAGAATTTTATGCACAACTTGGTAAAAGCTATTTAACTAATATGCAATCAGAAAAAGCATTAAGCATCCTGTCACTTTCTCTCTATTGTTCACATACTTTTATGTGTTGTGAATTGTTAGGCAACATTTATCTAGAAAAAGGGAGCTATGGTGAATCGTTAGAGTTTTACAAGTTAGCAAAAAATCTTGAGACAGACCAAAACGAATCCTTTTGGCTTTATGTTAATTTATCTGAAGTTTATCTAAAATTATTAAAAACTGAGGATGCATTGTCCACCCTTGTTTCCGGTTTACATTTTAACAAATTTTCACAAAACAACCAACTTTTAAAGAAATTGGATGAAACCATTGAAGAGTTATGGAATAGTAAACAAGGGAAGTTGCATGGGTTAGCAAAGACGGGGAATCGCAATGAACTTATCTCTGAGACAAATGAATTGGTTTCAAATATGGCGACATCTTATAAAAATATTTTTACTCAAAAAGAGAATCATGTCTCTCAAAGTATAAACACTCGAAATGTTTTGATTGTTGGCGATTTTCATGTACCTCAGTGTATTAGGTATCGAATTGATCAAAAAGAAGAACAGTTAGCTCTGGCAGGATACAAGGTCACAAAAATTTCATGGACAGAACTTGTTCAAAAGTATGATGAACTATTTTTTCATGATATTATTATTTATTACCGTGTTCCCTCCATGCCAATTATTATAAAAAGTATTACACAAGCAAGGGCTTTAGGGAAAATCACTTTCTATGAAATAGATGATCTTATTTTCGATCCTGTCTACCCTTCTCCATATGAAACTTACGGGAATAGCATTTCAATAGAAGAGTATTCCAACTTAACCTATGGAATGCCACTTTTTAGGGGTGCGGCAAGCTTGTGTGAGTACGCTATTGCTTCCACTGAACCACTACTTTCCTTGCTTGATCCTTTGGTTACTTCCAAAGAAGGTTTTTTACATCGTAATGGCTTGGACTCATTAAATATAGATATGATGAAAAAAGAAAAAGATTATATCAATATTTTTTATGGTAGCGGCACTTTGGCACATAATTCTGATTTTATAGAACTTACATTAAGTGCAATTGAACGTGTTTTAACTGAAAATAAAAATGTAAAATTAACTGTTGTAGGGCATTTAACTTTACCAACAGAGTTTATAAATCAATTTAAAAATCAACTCATTCTTTTGGAAAAAACTTCTACCATTGAGCAATATTGGCTTTATCTCAGTGGTGCTGACATAAGTTTGGCAGTTTTACATAACGATATCATCAATAACTGCAAAAGTGAACTAAAGTGGTTTGAAGCGGCCAATTTTAAGATTCCTTCCGTTGTAAGCAATACTCAAAATTATTTGGATGTTATTGAAGATGGCAAGGATGCTTTAATCGCAGGAACAGAGGAGGAGTGGTACAAGGCACTTAGCCACTTAGTAAAAAATAAAAAAGTACGCAATGAGATAGGTTTAAACGCTTATAATAAAGTAGAAAAAAACTACTCCCTTGAGGCATTATCAAAAAATATCGACACCATCATTAAAACTGCATTAAGCAAAAGGGGATCTAATGTCTAAACAAAAAATCGCACTTGTGAATGTTTTCTTTCCTCCGCAGTCTATTGGTGGAGCAACAAGAGTATTATCTGACAATTTTGATACCCTT
>JALSKR010000193.1 GCA_026988735.1 Sulfurimonas sp. | reverse complement strand
AAGACTTAATCAGTAAATCTCCAAAACGATTTCCATATTTTGTATTGATTGCTTTAAACTCATCGATATCTACAAGAAATAGATAATACTGGGAAACAATCGCACGGTCAAAAAACTCTGTGAGATATTACTTCGTATAGGCATCTGTCAAACTGTCGTGTATCAGTGCTTGTCTTGTCTTATAATAGCGATACCCTATCAATACCAAAACCACTAATGCCAAAAACAGAAATATCTGCATAATGCGCACCAGTGTCAGTAGTGGCGAAATCAACAACCCCGACCCAAGGGTACGGGGTATGACTCGGATTTAAATTTATTGGCGAGACGTAACTCACGATAAATTAGATTCTATGGGCGATTTTGAATCGACCCAAGGGTCGGAGAATTATTCCCGAGGAAGATTAAACTCACTCAAATACTTGGCATACTCTTTAGACAAATCCAACACAAGTAATGCAGTAGTTTTTCCATTTTCTTTGTAAGGGTAAACCAAAGAGACCCACACACCTTCCACTTCATCTTTTTGCTCTATAATCTGCATTTTTCCTGTCTCATATACTTCGTTAAACAAATCACTTTTCGGAAAGAATATATTACCAAATGCTTCGGGGTTTTCTTTTTCTCCATCAAGCACAAAACGGTAATATTCGTCCTTATCTTTTGCCAATATAAAAATATAACGAAACTGTTTTGTTAAAAATGCTTCTAAGATTTCATTTAATTTGACTCTTTCTTCAGGGTTAAGTTTAAGTGTTTGTTCTAATGCACCACCAGTACGCAGGGTAATCAATCGTACTATTTTTTGCGCATATTGTTCAGACTTTACGAGTTCATCATTTTTAAGTTTATCTGTGTTACGTGTTGTTGAAATTTGTAAAAAAATAGCAAAAAGTATCAAAAAGACCAACAAAAAGCCAACAAATTTATCTATAATTTGTTCTCTCATGGTCTCTCGATAATAAATTTATGATAGGCAGAAGGTAAAACAATGCCATGTTTTTCTAACCTATCTTTGATAAACGATAATGCCCTTTTCTCCAATACAATGCACCTACAATGTTATTGTTTTTTTTCAACAATTGATAACTTGTTGCAAACAAAATCTGCTTAGGCGAAGAAACCAGCTTGCTAAGCTCATCTTTTTCTGTGACGAGTATCACGTCTGCATTACGTATGTTATTCACAATACCAATATGTTTATAACCATTAAATGCTTGGATATACTCTCTATCTTTTGTATAGAGCTTAATCGTGTCTTTGTTGGTAAGCGTATGAAAGACATGATGGTACATTTTTGTGGTACTCTCCTTATCGAGTGCCCACAAGTGCCAAGTGCCAAAAAGCATGAGTATAAATATTTTTATCAAAACAGATACTCCAACTCAATACTGATACGCTGGTCGAAAGAAGAAAGATTTATCGGTGCCAACTGTGAACCAGTTAAAGGATTTATTCTAAAAATGTTATAGGTTTGTGCTTTGTCTAAAAGGTTTTCACCTTTGAGTGTAAACGTAAGGTCGTCACTATAATTCCAAGAAATAGAACTTGTCCAGTCAAAATGATTTTTTTCATAAAACGAATCATAATTCCATAGTACACCATTATAAATATCAATATTCTCATAGTGATTACTGAACATCATATAAGCATTATACCCATCAACATCACCAATATTACTCACATCAAAATAATGTGCCTGACCCA
>JALSKR010000192.1 GCA_026988735.1 Sulfurimonas sp. | reverse complement strand
GGAGCCTATAGATTAAAACAGCTGGAGTTTTCAAAAAATATAGAACTCTCGGCTTTTGATGAGTATTTTGCAGGCAGACCAAAAATAGATACTATCTCGTTTCATGTGATTGGCGATGCCATGACACGCTTTTTAATGCTTAAATCTGCTCAGCTTGATGTGGGAAGTGTCGAGCCTTTTGTATATGAGAGACAACTCAAAAAGGATTTTTTTGAAAAGTTCAATATATATGAAAAAATCAGTCTCTCTTATACCTATCTCGGATTCAATCTTAGAAAAAAGAAGTTTCAAAATCCGAAAGTAAGACGGGCACTCTCTTTGGCTATTAACAGACAGGAACTCATAGATATACTCTTTTTGAAGCATGCAAAAGTCTGTACAGGGCCTTTTTTACCGGGAACAATTGCATTTAACCCTGAGGTAAAAGCGCCATCACAAAACATACAAGAGGCAAAAAGACTTTTAAAAGAGGCAGGCTATGATGAAAAGCATCCCTTTAGTTTTGAAATAGCCACTTCAAATGCCAGTTCCATTCGTCCTTATGCGGCGGAAATACTGCAGTATCAGCTTAAAAAAGCAGGTGTTATTGTAAAGCTTCGTGTAATGGAGTGGCAGGCATTTTTAAATATGGTGGTTTTTCCTCACAAATTTGATACGGTTCTTTTGGGCTGGGGACTCTCACCTACACCGGATCCGTATATGTTTTGGCACTCAAAAAGTAACAAACCGGGAGGTTTTAATCTGGTCGGTTACCACAATAAGCAAATAGATTTGATGATAGAAAAATCACAGGCAACAATTGAGAGAAAAAAGCTCGCAAAGTTGTGGAGAAAGATGTTTAAAATAATCACAGAGGACAATCCTTATCTTTTTTTATACATTCCAAATTCTATCACGGCTGTCAATAAAAATATAAAACACATAGAACCGGCACTGGGCGGTATATGGCACAACTACATACAATGGGAGAAAAATTAATTTGATAATATTATTTGATTTGGACGGAACACTTATAGACTCAACCGAAGCAATTTTGGAGAGTTTTCACAACTCATTTGTCATACATGACTTCTCGGTGCCTGATGACGAGCGTATTAAAGCGCTTATCGGGCATCCTCTGGATGTTATGTACAAAGAGTTGGGTGTGCAGGAAGATCTTGTTTGGGATTTTGTAGATACCTATAAAGAGCATTACAGAGAAATATCAACACAAAAGACAGTTCTTTTGCCAAATGCAAAAGAAGCGGTTGAGCGTGCTGCCGAGTTTGCATCTTTGGGAATTGTGACGACAAAAACAGGAAAATATTCCCAGGTTTTGATGGAGCATTTCGGATTGATGGATAAATTTGATGTGCTTATAGGCAGAGAACATGTGCAACATCCAAAGCCGCATAAAGAACCTATTTTAAAAGCCTTAGAAAGTTTTGACACAAAAAAAAGGGAAGTCTGGATGATAGGTGATACACAGCTTGATCTGTTGTCGGCACAAAATGCCGGTGTCAATTCTATAGGTGTCTTAAGCGGTTATGATCAGGAAAAAACTCTAAAAAAGTTTACAGATATTATATTTGATGATTCTTTATGCGCAATTGAGTATTTAAGAGGTAGAAAATCTAAACACTTTTAAATATAAGTTAATCTTAATTCTATTATCAAGCTAACTTTAAGTGGGTCTGTTCTAAAATAGAGCTTAAGAATTGACGAAAAAATAC
>JALSKR010000191.1 GCA_026988735.1 Sulfurimonas sp. | reverse complement strand
ATCAGGTTTTACACCTGTTAATCGTTTGAATAGTTCTGGTTTTAGCTCTTTTAATTTCTCATAATTCTTCATGCTTGAGCAATAGCAATTTTTGAACCAGTTTGGGGTTATGCAAGAAGTCTAATATTGAAATTTCTATAAATCTCAGTTATGAAAACCTCAACTCTTCCTCTATGCTTGATTATATAAAAAACCGTTTGGAAAAATACGGAGGAGAGAGAATTACATTTGAGATACTCGAATCAGAAGATATTGACGATTATGGTGTTGTCGAAGCCTTTATTTTATTTGTAAAAAAATACGGATGTAAAGTGGCAATTGATGATTTTGGCTCAGGTTATTCCAACTTTACAAATATTTTGAGACTTCACATTGATTATATAAAACTTGATGGTTCTTTGATAACACAACTCAATAAAGATGAAAATATAAACAATATGGTGAAGGGGATTATACAGTATGCCAAACAGGCTGATATTCGCACCATTGCCGAATTTGTCAGTACTGAAGAGCTGGCTGTGCTTATCAAAGAGTATGGAGTCGATTTTTCACAGGGTTATTACTATGGAGAACCACAGGATCCAAAGTACTATGGGCTCACTTAAAGAAAAAATATTTGAGATGCTTTCTTTTCTGTTTCCATCGCAAAAATCCGCTTACCAGCAGTAACAGTAATGACAAGGCAGCTGCATCATTTACCCATATCCACCAAGAAGCAAAAAAACTGCCATCATGCAGTGTTAAAAGTACAGAGTAGAGTGTTGCATCATGAAACTGTGGTAACTTTATACTCTTTTGCGCAGGGCTAAAGTACTCTACTCCGTTCGCTTTTTCTATAATATCCCGAAACATATGCGGTGTATTTTGTAAGATTTGAAACTGCTTTGCATCCAAAATACGGTTGGGAGCGCCCATTCCGCTGATATACAAAAGTTTCCCTTTTCGTATCATTCTATAGGCAAAACCTCTGTTTTCCAATTGCCATTGATGCAAATCTCTACTTTTGTAAATACCGTAGCGGTTACCGACTCTATACACTTTTCCGTCATAATCAACCGACCATATATCAGATTCTAAAGTGTTATAAATTGGCGGTAAAACCGTATGTGGAATTGTCACAGATTTCATAAATTTTCCAAGTGCTGATGCATGATCTAAAAAAATTCCGGTTGTCAATAAAATAACAAGAGGAAAAACAGAGAAAATAACAAAAATATTTGCATGTGTTTTTATCATTTTTTTTGCAAACTGTGCCCTTTGTTTAGAGCGAATCAGATACCAAATAATATAACCGCTCATACTCAGCCAGAGTAAAACAAGTGCCCCGTAATCATTCAAAAGAAGAGAAAAATCTCCGTCAAATACTCCTCTGCCATAGTGTAAATCCCGTACAAATCTTGAGAGTCTTATATCTTCTTGCAATGCTTCTTTTGGTATGAGAACTTTTGTATCTGCTACAACCTTACGGCTCTTTAAATCTATAACATACATTTTTTTCTGCTCTTCAACCGCTACCAGTTTGTCTGCATATAATGCCAAAGAACTTATATATCTGTTTTCAAGAACCAACGGTATCAGCTTTTTAAAATCATAACAATAGACACCTTTTGATGTTGCCAGATAGAGTTTATGTTTTTGTTCTCTTATCACATTACACTGCAGGGAACTGATTTTTTCAAAATGCTTCCCTGCATCTGTACTTTTAAAAATACCC
>JALSKR010000190.1 GCA_026988735.1 Sulfurimonas sp. | reverse complement strand
TGTTCTAACGGCATGATTTTTTTCTTAAGATTCATGACACTGCTTAAGGTCTCTTTACGCACTTTTAGAAGTTCTTTTTTTTGTTCTGGCGTAAGAGCAAGTTCTTTTGAATCCCACATCCTTTTGATTAGCATCGTAAAATGTGGTAAACCAGGATTTTGAATCAAGAAAGGCTTAGAACCTTTTTGCATAGGGGCAGCCTCAAGTTGAGAAACAGGTGTAAAGCTGACAAGTAAGCTTAAAAGCGTAGCGCTGAGTATATATTTTGATTTTGTAAGCATTAGATATCCTTTATGTAAAATTCTACTGTTAGTATAGAGTTTTCGTGTTAGGGGAATGTTAAGAAAGAACTATTCTAATTATACTGTAAAGTGCCAGAGCATTTTAAAAGCAAGTAGATATAAAAGCAGTGCCATGATTTTTTTGATGTGTGATTGCTCCAGTTTAAAATGCATCATATAATTTCCGATATAACCGCCAATAATTGCGCAGATGGCAACAATAGCCAAGAGTCTGTAGTCAATCGGTATATAAACAGCATAGGTGAAAAAAGAGCCGAGTGCTGAAAAAGGTACGACAAAACTTACAGCAACGGCTACTTTTTTAGGAGCATATCCAAGAAGAGCTAGAAGCGGAATGAGAATGTTGCCTCCGCCGACACCTAAAAGCCCGGCAATAAAACCAACCAGAGCACCGACAAGTAAAAGTATGAGTTTAGATTGGGCAGAAAAAAGAGCTTTTTTCTTGCCAAACATCATCATGCTAGCAGAATAAAAAAGTAAAAGCATAAAGGAAAATTTGACAATGTCTTCGTTGATAAAACTACTCGAATATGCTCCAAGGGGAGCAAAAAGAAGCATCGTTGCAGCGATAGGTAAGACAAAAGCATATTCAACAGCTTTGCGCTTGATATTCATAATACTTGACGTGATGGTAGTTGAGGCTCCTGCAAAGAGTCCCACAGCTTTAGCCACGGTAAAATCAATGCCTAAAAAATGTAAAATAGGGATGAGTGCTATGCCTGAACCGGCTCCTCCCATAGAAAAGAGAATGGAAAGAATAAGGGTTATAACACCATATAAAAGATAGTCATACATTATGGTATTTTAGGCGGATTTATCTTTTTTCCAAGCAGGGCATAGCTTTTTCCTACACGTGCCAGCGGTTCATACTCAAGTGTGAGTTTCTCTTTGTCTGTTATGATTTTTTCATCAAGATACTGTGCTTTTATTTCAACTACAAGAGGAATGGTTTTTGAGCCTTTGAGATCTATCTCCTGATAAAACTCACAAAAAAATGCACTCGGTACACCTTGAACAATAGGCGGAAAATCATCAAGAATTTTTTGTGTCTTTATAGCAAAAACTGCTGCTTCACTTTGTGATGCGGCAAGCTCTTTTGAACTAAAGTGCATCTGCTCTAAATGTGTTTCATCTACCATACAGATAGTACATTTTTTTGTTTCACGTAGGTTTTTGAGTGTATCTTTTTCACTCCCATCACTTTTATGTCCAATACTGACAATCATTGTAGGAGGCTCAGAACTAAGCCCCATGAAATAGCTAAAAGGAGCAATGTTAAGAGTGCCTTTTTCATCTTGCGTACAAATCCAAGCAATGGGTCTTGGGATGATGGTCTGCGCCATAAGCTGGTAACGCTGTGTGAGTGCTTTGTCTGCATAATCAACCACCATTTTAAAGTCCTACCATATGTTTGACATTGTCTAAAAAGCCATGTTTTTCTTCAGGTGCTTTTTCCTCTTTTTTGGGACCGGTATAGGCATCTTCAGGCATTTCGTTTTCAGGTGTTCCGTCTACATTTACAACCTGCAATTGGGGGTGAATCAGTTCACGCAGTTTTTTTTGTACGACCATTTTTGTTGTCATCAGACTCATAGAACAGCCACCGCAGGCACCTGTGAGTTTGATGTAGATAACACCGTCTTTTACACCAAGAAGTTCTATGCCTCCTCCGTGTGAGTTTACATATTCACTTACTTTTGGCAGGTAGTTTTGTACAGCATTATAAATATCTTCATCTAAAAATTGCATCATAAAACCTTTTGTTTAATTGAGTAATTATAGTTACTTATAATTAAAATTATCTTAGTTTATATGAGTATATATCTGTAAATAATCTCAAATTCAGCAAAGACATAAAGCCCGCACTGAAGTACAAATACCTTTAAGTTAAAGAAAAAATTCGATGTTTTCTCGGAACCTAGGTTTTAACCTAGGCCTTAGTTTTTAAAGACTAAAAGGCGAAGCTAAAGCATCGCTTCCGAGAACATTGCTTAACTTAATGGCATTGGCGCTAAAGTACCGGTTTGGAAAAAGTATTTTATTTTCAATATTAGTGTACAATAAAGTATGAAAATATTATTTCTTCTTTTTCTGAGTGTTTCTTCATTATTATATGCAAAAAATGATTTGCAATACGAAACATCACCGTATCTCAAACAGCATGAAAACAATCCTGTTGCCTGGCATGCCTGGAATAAGAAGACACTTTTGCTCGCAAAAAAAGAGCAAAAACCTATATTTTTGTCTATTGGGTATTCTACCTGTCATTGGTGTCATGTTATGGAGAGAGAGTCTTTCCAAAACAAAAAAATTGCACAGCTTTTGAACAAATATTTTATAGCGATAAAAGTGGATAGGGAAGAGATGCCTCAGGTTGATGCACTCTATCAAAATATATTTTACCATATACACAAACGCTCAGGTGGTTGGCCTTTGAGTGTTTTTATGACACCTTCACGAGAAGTTTTTTATATCACAGGGTATATTCCTCTAAAAAAAACCTCTTATTCTGTAGGATTTGCAGATTTGATACACAAACTCTCAAAACTCTATGAAGATAAAAAAGCACTGCAAAAAAGGATTGTTGCCATACACAAAAGTGTGCAATCTCCTGTAAAAATTGTTCTAAAAGAGGATGTAAATGTTTCACTCACTACGCTTAGCAAATCTTTAAAAAAATCTTTTGATGAGAATTATGCAGGATTTGGAAAGGGACGGAAATTCCCTGAAGCGTCGAGACTCTCTTTAATGATGGATTTGGCAGCTATAACAGATGATAAAACACTGAAAAAATACTCTTTTGAGATGCTTGATATGATGTCGTTACGAGGACTTTATGACCATATAGGCGGCGGTTTTTTCAGATACAGTGTCAATGAAAACTGGGAGATTCCGCATTTTGAAAAGATGCTTTACAATCAGGCAGAGCTTATTCCTTTGTATGTGCGAGGGTATACAAAAAGTCATAAAAAGTTGTATGAGAGTGTAGTGCGAGAAACGATAGCAATGGTTAACAAACGCTTTTTGCATAATGATGTATATTACAGTGCGAGCAGTGCAGAGAGCCAGGGAAAAGAGGGTGAATTTTTTACCTTTACGCCGCAAGAGATACACAAAGCACTCAAAAACAATACTTATGCCAAAGAGATAGAAGATGCCCTGGGATTTGGCATAGAGGGCAATTTTAACAACAAAGTAGTCTTAAACTTTGAAACACAGGAAAGACCTCGTGGTTTTGTACTTTTTAAAAAAGCACTCTTACATGTAAGGGCAGAAAAACAGTACCCTTTTACAGATAAAAAAATAAATACCGCATGGAACGCTATGATGATAGAAGCACTCTATAAAGCTTCTACACTGGATATACAATATGCAAAATCAGCCGATACAAACCTAAAAGCTCTCAAAAAACTGATGTTTCAACGAGGGGAATTGTATCATCAAACAGTACCAGGTGTAGCACCAAAACAAAAAGGGCTTTTGGAAGATTACAGCTTTTTTATATCGGCACTGATAGCAGGGTATGAAGTGGATTATGAAGAGCAAAAGCTTGATTTTGCAGAGTATCTGTTAAGTGTTGCAAAAAGGAAGTTTTACAAAAACGGTATCTGGTATCTCTCAGATGACGCTTTACATGTAAAGGCAGGACTCAAAGACAAATACTATACATCAGCACTTGCTAAAATGTTGCAAAACATCGTAAAATTAGGGGCACTCAGAGCCTCGTTTAAATATGAAAAATTTGTAGACAAAAATATAACACATTTAAAAGAAGTTCTCATATCAAAACAATCAGATACTCCGGCTCTGGCAAAAGCTTATTTGATGCAGCATTTGGGAGTTGTCGTTCTTAAAAGCTCCAAAGAAAATTTAATGAAAAATGCTAAAATTATACAAAAAGTACAATATCCTTATGTATTGAGAGAAGCAAAAGAGTATAATGACTTTTTGGCATGCACGCTGAGGCGATGTTTTATAAATGATAGCAATATTACAAATGTGTTACATGTAATAGAAGAAGAATTTTTGATTCAAGGAAGTAAATGAGAAGTATAGGACTTTTGGGTGCGGTATCAATAGGTATAGGTGGAATGGTCGGTGGCGGAATATTTGCCGTTTTGGGTGAGGCTGTCTCTTTGGCACACGGGGCAACTGCAGTTGCCTTTGCAATAGCTGGAGTTATTGCACTTTTAACAGCATACTCTTATGCAAAACTCTCGGTAGCCTACCAGAGTGAGGGTGGAACTGTCACCTTTATAGACAAAGCTTTTGGTGATAATATTCTCTCGGGAAGTGTCAATCTTATGTTGTGGTTGAGTTATTTGGTGACAATTTCGCTCTATGCGACCGCTTTTGCATCTTATGGTGAAACTTTTTTTACACATCAGTCTGTGTGGCTGTATCATGCTCTTATAACACTGGCAATCATTGTTCCGGCAATTATAAATCTTGTGAGTGCTTCTTTTGTCGGCAAGAGTGAGACAATTATTGTTGTGATTAAAGTATCATTACTGATTCTGGTTATAGTTGCCGGTGCCTCTTATGTTGATCCCGAGAGGATGTCACCGGTGCATTGGGGTTCTGCGCTTTCTATTGTGACAGCGGGGATGATAATTTTTGTGGCGTATGAAGGGTTTGAACTCATTGCGAATTCTGCACAGGATATTAAAGATCCAAACAAAAATCTACCCCGTGCTTTTTACGCGTCTGTCATTATTGTCGTTGCCTTGTATATCTTGATAGCCATTATAACAGTTGGAAATGTTCCTGAAGATGTTTTAATGCAGGCAAAAGATTATGCTTTGGCTGAAGCGGCAAAACCATCTTTGGGACAGATGGGGTTTAGCCTTGTAGCATTTGCAGCACTTCTTTCTACTTTTTCTGCCATCAATGCCACGATTTATGGCAATGCAAGACTGGGTTATATCATAGCCAAGGAGGGAAAACTGCCCCGCTCATTAATGGATGAGAGTAAAAAATCAGGTGTACCGTTTAAAGGTGTTTTATATACTACGCTTTTTAGTGTGATGCTGGCTAACAGTATTGATTTGAGTGAAATTGCCATCATAGGAAGTGCCGGATTTTTACTGATATTTTTACTTGTCAACATTAGTGCCTATAAATTACACAAAGAGATAAAGGCGAAGCGTTTTATTTTACTTACTTCTTCTGTACTGAGCTTTTTGGCACTCTGTACCTTACTCTTGCATACATATACATCAAATCCAAAAGCAGTTGTTATTTTTATGAGCTTTATTATCATCTCAGGACTTTTTGAACTGATATACGGGCGTTATGTCAGAGGACAGTTTTTTAACAGGAACTATAAAACCAACGCTTAGGAGTCACTCCGATTAAGTTTTAGTCTTCAAAGACACCAAGTCGGCACTAAAGTACCGATTCCGAAGAGCTGAGTAGTTTTTCGGAACCCATCCTTCAGGGTGGGCTGAGAGTGGCAAAACTATGAAAGCATTAATTTTCTTAACTTAATGGCATTGAAAGTGCCCTTAACATTGTGCTAACATGAAAAGGTTATAATCGCTGTATGAAAAAGTTAGCATATATAAATTTACTGCTCTTTGCACTCTCTTTGCAAGGACAGACACTGACCTTACAACAAAGTATAGAAAAAACTTTGCACAATCATCCTGATCTCAAAGCTTTTACACTACAGGTAGAGCAATCACATACAGGGTATAAATCTGCACGTTCAGATTATCTTCCTCAGGTGAATCTTTCTGCCGTATATAATCCTACTCAGACCTATGCACTTCCAGTCAATGGCAAGTTTCAGACTGTTAATGACACCTATTGGAGTGCAGGAGTAAGCCTGAAACAAAAAATATGGGATTTTTCCAAAACGCGTTTTGCCATAGATGCAAGCAAAAAAGAAGAAGATATAGCAAAACTCTCGTTAGAAGATCTCAAAGCATTAATAGCTTCAAAAGTGAAATCTTTGTATGAGCTTATGGTTGTCCAAAGTGAGGCAATAAAGGTTAGAGAAGCAGACTTACATGTAAAAGAGGCATATTATGCTCAGGCAAAGGCATTGTTTGAGCAGGGGCTCAAAACTGAAGCAGATACTAGCCGCTTTTTATCAGCTGTCTATGCGGCAAAAGACAATCTCTCCATTGCCAAAGCTTCGTATGAAAAAGCAAGAAACTCTTTGTCTTTGTATATGGGCGAAACAATTCCCAACGATGTCGATTTACAAAACAGTGTGATAAAAAAAGAGTTCAATTTTCATAAAAACACGCAAAAAGAGATTTTAAATGCCAATAATACACTGAAGATTTATGAACAAAACATAGAAAAAAACATGCTGCTTCATAAATCATCGAAAGCTTCCCATTATGGATCGCTGGATTTGTTGGCCTCATATAATCGTATAGGGTCTTTAAACACTTATGATGCACAGCTTGTAGGTGTTGCACTGAATATTCCTCTGTATGCAGGAGGCAGATTAAACGCTCAGGCACAAAATGCACAAATAGCTATGCAGATAGCATCAGAGCAAAAAGCCTCAAAAATATTGGCGCTAAAAGAAGAGACAAGCAATCTTGTTTTGGATATAAAGCGTTACAATGCAACAATAGCCGCAAAAAAAGCACAACTTGTATCGGCCAAAAAAACAAAAAGAGTACTTGACGGCCGCTACAAAGAGGGACTTGCAACCTATATAGAGGTACTTGATGCCAACAGTCTGGTTTTAGCAGCAAAGCTCGGACTTTTAGAAGCCTATTATGCAAAAACACTGAGCATAGATAGAATTGATTACTTAAGAGGAAAAATAAAATGAGTAAAAACGTAAAATATATAATTGCTATTGTTTTAGTCCTGTTGGCAGGAACTGTGTTGTATAACAAAGTTTTTATTCCAAAACATACATTCAAAACAGTGCATCCTACAAAAGGTGATTTAAACAAAAATGTCTTTGGCATAGGTGAAGTAGGGGCAAAAAATATTTATGCCATTACAGCACAGACCGGTGGAAAGATTATGCAAATCACAACTGATGAGGGAAAGTGGGTCAAGAAGGGTGACTTGCTTGTGGTAATTGATTCTGTTGATTTACCCAAGCTTATAGAAGAGGCAAAAATGTCTGTCTATAAAGCAAAGTCAGAACTCCAAGCGACACAAGAAGAACTTGATTCTTTGAAAGCACAAAAACGTTTGGCACAACTGACCTATACACGATATAAAAAGTTAAAAGAAAAAGCCTTTGTTTCACAATCTGAATATGATAAAGCAAAATCGGATTTTGATACGATTAGGGCAAGTATAAAAGCTACACAGGCGCATATAAACTCTTCAAAAACTGAAGTGATCCGTTTGCAAAAAGCTTTGGAAGCTTTACATGTAAAGCTGTCACGCTATAAGATTTATGCGCCGGTTGACGGATATGTCATTGCAAAAGAGGCTGAGGTAGCGCAAAATGTTTTACCGACACAGCCTATACTTAAAATTGTTGATCCAAAAACAGTATGGATAAAAGCCTATATAGATGAAAAGATAAGTGGTGATGTTAAAGTAGGACAAAGTGCAGTTATTACACTGCGTTCGCAAAGCAACAAAAAACTAAACGGATATGTAAGCCGCATTGTTGCACAAAGTGATGCTGTGACACAAGAAAGAGAAGTAGATGTGGCATTTGAGAAAGTGCCGATGCCTTTTTATATGAATGAGCAAGCAGAGGTATTAATAACGACAAAGCAGTTTAAAAATGTTTTGAAAATACCAGCTGATTTGATTGTATATAAAGAGAAAAAAGCGGGTGTCTGGGTCAAAGAAAAAGAACATGCACACTTTTTACATGTAAAGGTAGTAGCCATTACAGATAAAGAAGCAGCAGTTGAAAATTTAGATAAAAACACAGAGCTTTTGGTGCCGGATAAAAATAAAAAATCCTTGAGCGAAGGTATGAGAATTTACTGATGATAAATTTAGCACAAAAAGAGATAGCCCATACTTTTGGTAAGTTTATTGTTACTGCCATAGGTGTAGGTATGCTCCTTGGGATTGTTTTTGTTATGATGGGTGTCTATCGCGGAATGATTATAGATGCGCAGGTTTTGCTGGATGATCTGGATGTTGACTTATGGGTTGTTCAGGAAAATACACTTGGACCCTTTGCAGAAGCTTCAAGAGTGCATGAGGATTTAAAAGATACCATACATGTAATAGAGGGCATAGCAAAGTCTGAAGGAATTACCTTTCAAAATCTGCAACTTCCTTCAAAAGAGGGACCTGTTCGTGTTTTTGCAGTAGGATTTGACCCTTATGGTGATATAAACCCTATAAATCCAAAAAGACTTGTAGAGGGAAGAGGGATTTCTAAAAGTCATTATGAGATGGTTGTAACAGACAAAACAGGTTTTCACTTGAACGAGACTCTCCGACTTGGACGCGATGACTACAAAGTTGTGGGCATTACGCATGGAACTGTCTCATCAGGTGGTGATCCTTTGGTATATATCAGTCTCAAAGATGCACAGGAGTTGCAGTTTTTGTACTCAAACGCACGTATAAGAAATGACAGAGCAAGAGGTATAACAGGTGTCAATTCGCATATGGTCAATGCGGTTGTGGCAACCATAAAAGCCGGTTATGATGTTGATAAAACAGCTGAGGATATACGAAGATTCAAACATAAAAGTGTTTATACTAAAGAAGAAGAGAAAGTAATTTTAACTCAAAATCTCATAAAAAGGGCTTCAAAACAGATTGGAATGTTTACTGTTATACTTGTGGTTGTTTCAACGATTATTATTGCGTTGATTATCTACACTATGACGCTTGAAAAGATGAAAGAGATAGCCATTATGAAGCTTATCGGTATACCCAACAGTATGATTATAAAAATGATAGTCCAAGAGACGGTTTTGTTGGGTGTTTTGGCTTTTATAGCAGGTAATATCTTTGCACATCTCATTTATACAAAATTTCCAAAAAGGGTAGTGCTGGAAACACCTGATGCTTTTGCACTTTTTGTTGTTGTTATTATCGCTTCTATTCTTGCATCTATAGTAGGTGTAAAAAAAGTGATTTCGGCAGATCCGGCACAGGCTATAGGTGGTTGATATGAGCAGACAGGCTATTAAGGTAGAAAATTTAGTTAAAAATTTTGGAGAGGGTGATGCTCTTGTTGAGGTTTTAAACGGGGCATCTTTTTGTGTAGATAAAGGAGAGCTTGTAGCCCTAGTCGCACCAAGTGGTGCGGGAAAAACCACACTTTTAATGATGATAGGCTGTGTAGAAGATCCTACAAGTGGGAAAATATGGCTGGGTGATGAAAAAGTATATGATGACAAATGGCTTACCAATGAAACAAGAAAAATACGACGGGAAAAAATCGGCTTTATTTTTCAGGCACACTATCTGATTCCTTTTTTAAATATTATAGAAAATATTACTTTGGTACCGCAGGCAAACGGTGTGTCAGAAAAAGAGAGTGAAAAAACAGCGATGGAACTTTTAGAGTATTTTGAGATTGCGGACAAGGCGCATGCTATGCCCAGCGAACTCTCAGGCGGACAAAACCAACGAGCTGCCATAGCCAGAGCTTTGGCCAACAAACCACAGATTATACTTGCAGATGAGCCGACAGCGGCACTTGATTCCAAGCGTTCGGTGGATGTTGTCAAAATGCTCAAAAAAATAGCACTTGAGCAGGATGTGGCAGTAATCATGGTTACACACGATGAAGCGATGCTTCCTTTGTGCGACAGAATTTTAAAGATAGAAGACAAAAAAGTTGTTTCTTCCAAAATATCCGGGAAAAATGTGATATTTTGACTTTTATGTGAGATTAGCTATACTTATGCAAACGAAATGGATAGGTATGGATAACAAGAAACTCTTTATTGCTGTATTTATTATTGTTTTACTCAATATGATGTTTTTTTTAGAATTCAACAGAATGCAGATGAAAGAGATTTTCAGAACTGCAAATGATATAGTATTAAACATTAAAAACAGAGTGCATACAAGTATAAAAGCTGTGGAGTGTCTTCATGTGGCGGCACAGCAGGTTTTTGACAAGAAAGATACAATAAAACCCGAAGAGGCTTTACATGTACGATATATTGATCAAAACGGAAGCTATGCATTAGATACAAACAAAGAAGTAAACTTATTGGGTTTTGGCAAAAATGCACTTTCAAATCGAAAATTACTTCAGGAGATGGAAGCTGCACTGCAACTCACTCCGTTTTTTCAACTAGTTGCCGAACAAAATAAAAATTTTGCCTGGATTTACTACTACTCAAAAAATCATTTTACACTTCTGTATCCTTATATTTCATCTTCAGATTTTCATTTTACACCCCGTATAGAAAAAAAACTTTTTTATCATTATTCAATACCTGAATGCAATCCTCAAAAGAAATTGTTTTTCACCCCTTTGTATATGGACGCTATAGGAAAGGGGCTTATGGTCACAGTAGGCAAACCATTGTACTGTCATAATGAATTTTTAGGAACGATTGATGTAGACATAACGCTCAACAACTTTGATAATCTCTTATCACGTTTGGATTATCTGAACAACCAAAGTGCTATTTATAATGAAAAAAATCAAATTGTCGGCAGTAATAATATAATAAAAAACTTCAGTCGAAGCAAAATATATAAAATAGACTCATTTGTGAATTCTTCACTGTTACATCTAAAAGAGACTTCAAATACTCTGCAGTATAAAGATTCCAGGTATATTTTTGTCAAAACCCTGCCTCATGCACATTTTAAATTTATTTATATTGCTGAAGCACATGTTATTTGGCTGAAATCTCTTTTATATACCTTTGTAATTTTTTTATTTATGCTCTCGAGTCTTTATCTGATTTTTCTGTATCAAAAGTCAAAAGACATAAATTACAAGTTAAAACTGCAGGCAATACAGGATTATATGACAGGGGCATACAACAGAAGATATTTTTTTGAAGTTGCCAGGGCAATTTTTTCTAAAGCGCTGCGAAAACATACCAAGTTGGCTGTAATTATGATGGATATTGATGATTTTAAGACTGTCAATGATACTTATGGTCATGATGCAGGTGATTTGGCCATCATAGAAGTTAAAAAGATTTTAGAAAAAAATCTGCGAAAGTACGATTTGTTTGCCCGGTTTGGCGGGGAAGAGTTTTGTGCTGTTCTTGATGATATTTCCAAAGAAGATGTTGTACGGCTTTTTGAGAAAATAAGAAAAGATTTTGAAAGCAATATCATTACATATAACAACATGAAAATCAAATATACAGTCTCCTTTGGCATAGCATACGGGATGGCGGATTCGTTGGAGAAATTGATAAAAGTGGCAGATGAAGCACTGTACGAATCCAAGAAAAACGGAAAAAACCGGGTTACAATTTACGAAGTCTAATATATTAAGACAAGATTAACAATAATGCTACTATAATAATTGAACGACAGTCGGTCAAAATGATTTTGGAGGTTAATGTTGGCAATAATAGTTGATAAAGAGCAGAAGAAAAAAGATATTGCTCTTGGAACAAAAGCGTTGATTTTACAAGACGGAATTAACAATATCACAATTTCTCAGATTGCAAAAGCCGCCAATATCGGCAAAGGCACGGTATATGAGTACTTCAAAAACAAAGATGAGATAGTCTTCGAACTGGTTGAAATTTTAATGCAAGAACATAATGAGAGAAAGGAGAAACAACTCTCATTACATGTAAGCACACGAGAAAAAGTCAAAAGTTTTTTCAGCTTTTTTTATGCTGATGAGGACAAAGAACTGCGTGAAATATACAAGCAGTTTACTGCCATTGCCCTGAGCAGTACAAATAAAGAGATGATTGCCTTTCAAACAGAGTGCTATATCCTCTATGAAAAATGGATGGAAAATATCATAGAAGAGGGTATAGCAAAAGATGAGTTAAAAAGTGAAGCAAAAGAGCTGGTTATGGGTATATTTGCTTTTGCTCAGGGTACTTTTATTATGAGTGTTACTACAAGTGCCATAGAGGATTTAAAACAAAAAATAGATACACAAATAGATATTTTATTTGATTTAATGGAGAAATAATCATGAAAAAACTACTTTTACTCACT
>JALSKR010000189.1 GCA_026988735.1 Sulfurimonas sp. | reverse complement strand
CCTACTGGAATATTTGAAAAAAAGATACCATCAAGTCCAGATGTAATTACTTTATCACCTTCTTTTATTTTATACCATTTTGGAATAAACTTTACCACCATTTTATTGGTCTCTTCTCCTATAGCAATACCTGGAGCATTCTCTTTACCAATAAAAACAGAAAAACGACATTTTTCATCTGAGGTCAAATATCCATAAAGTTGATTATTCTGAAGTCTAGCAACACCTGCTACAACTTTTTCTTGTATGATGCCATAAAGCTTATCTTTCTTAAGTTCTTTAGGTTTGGTTAAAATAAGTTGTGAAAAACTATTGAGCTTCACATAAGAGATAGTTTCTACAATTGAAATACTAGGAATAGGTAATTTGGAGAGATCTGGTAATACATTGTAAATATTTTTTATTTGTTGCGTATAGTGTGTTTGTTCTAAAAGACGTTTACGTAAAATACGATTTTCATCTCCTAATTTTTCGATGGCTTCTTTTTGAAAGAGATAGGTATGACTTTTGTTCTCAATACCTTGTGTAAAGCTTCTATAACTTTGCTTAATTGGGTTAATGACACCAAGAAGTACATTGGTAATTCTCTCATCGTTTCTAGTGAGTAATACTGCTAAAATTAATAACAGTATAATAATGGATATTATTCTAGTCTTCATAAGCCGTTTTTTGGAGTGAATCTATACTATTTAGTGCAATTCCTGCACCCTTTACAACAGACAAAAGTGGTTCTTCTGCAGTATATACAGGAAGCTTTACCGCATTGGAAAGATACTTGTCTAGTCCTCTAATCAATGCACCACCACCCGTCAATACAATACCATTTTCTACAATATCTCCTGCAAGTTCTGGAGGCGTTTGCTCCAGTACATCTTTTAATGCATCTGCAATGCCTTCTAATGAATTTTTCATCGCATCTCTTAACTGTTCTGAAGTAATTTCAATAGATTTCAGACTTCCATTTTGCTGATCTCTCCCTTTTACCATAGTCGAAATTTCCTCATCAAGAGGAACGGCTGCACCAATTTTTATTTTAATCTCTTCAGCAATCCTCTCACCTATAATAAGATTAAAATTCTTTTTCATATAGTTAATAATACCTTGATCAATATGGTCTCCAGCAATTCTAACAGATTTACTCAAAACAAGACCACCTAGGGAAGTCACACCAATTTCTGTTGTTCCCCCACCAATATCAATAACTAAATTTCCATTAGGCTCTTTTACCGGTATGCCTGCTCCTATGGATGCAACAAAAGGTTCTTCCATGAGATGTACATATCTAGCTCCCGCAAATTTAGCCGAATCTATCACTGTGCGTCTTTCAACTTTTGTAAGTCCATAAGGGACACATATCAAAATACGTGGAGAGAGAAATCTTTTTCTATCATGTGATTTTTCAATAAAATATCGAATCATCATTTCTGTAATTTCAAAATCGGCAATAACACCATCTTTCATAGGGCGTATAACATGAATATTGCTAGGTGTTTTTCCAATCATCTTTTTTGCTTCTTCACCTACAGCAAGTATACTTTTTTCACCATGTTTATCATATGTAACAGCAACAACAGAGGGTTCATTGATGCATATACCTTGTCCTTTTACTAATACCAGTGTATTTGCTGTTCCTAAATCGATTGCCAAATCATTAGAAAACATTCCTAGTAATCTTTTAAACATCTATATTTTTCCTTTGGTATATTCTATTAAGCTGTTTTTTTATTTTTAATATAAAGAGGTTTTATTTTAGAAAA
>JALSKR010000188.1 GCA_026988735.1 Sulfurimonas sp. | reverse complement strand
TTTATAATCGTCGACATTGCAAAAATAAAAGATTCCCAGAGAAAGAGATATATAAAATAATGAATACAGGACTTACACAGCACTGGAAAGAGCACATTGAAATACTTGATGTTGCCTTTCAACCTATAATAAACATTCATACTGGTAAAATATATGGAGTTGAAGCACTGCTTCGAAATTTTCAAGACATAGGGTTTAAGTCAATTTTTTCACTCTTTGATACTATTTATAAAGAAAAACTGTTGTATTCTTTTGACTTGGCACTCAGAGAAAAAGCATTTCAAAAATATACACAGATAAAAGACTACAAAAATATCAAGTTATTTTATAACCTTGATAACAGAATGTTGGAAATGGAAAACTTTTCAACAGGAAATACAACAAAAATTCTAAAAGAACTCAACATTAAAAGAGAAAATATATGCTTTGAAATTTCAGAAAGACATGAGATTTCAAATGAATACAACTTTGAAACGATATTACAACATTATAAAAATGAAAATTTTTCCATGGCGATAGATGATTTTGGAATGGGGTTTGCCGGATATAAACTGCTTTATGATTCAACACCTGATATCATAAAGATAGACAGATTTTTTCTGCAGGGTCTTGAGAAGAACATGAAAAAAAAGCTCATGGTTCGCAACATTACCCATCTTGCCATTCAACTTGGCATCAAAGTAATTGCTGAGGGTGTTGAAACAAAAGCAGAGTACCTTACATGTAAAGACATAGGGTGTCACTTGGCACAGGGCTATTTGATACAAAGACCGACAAAAAATACAAACGAAATTCTTCCTCAATATCAAAATATTATAGATATAATCACTAATGACAGACGCTATAATGACAAAAATACCCTGCTTATGAAAAATATAGAACAAATAAAACCTCTTAAAATCAAAACAAAAATGAATAATGTTATAGAATATTTCAAAGAAAATAAAAACATTCCAATCGTACCTATAATCAATGCCCAGAATGAACCACTTGGTATACTTCTAGAATCTGACATAAAAGAGTTTCTCTACTCTCCTTATGGTATGTCTTTACTTTTAAATGAGCAAAATAATTCCAAATTAGCCAACCTTCTGTATCCTTGTGGAAATGCCGATATCAATAGCAGTACGCTTACACTCATCGAACTCTTTGCAAACAATCCTGATTCTTCAGGCATTATCATTACAAAAGATGCTTCTTATTATGGTTTTTTATCGGCAAAAGCTATTATTAACCTTATGCATGAGGAAAATGTTTTACAGGCAAGAGATCAAAACCCACTCACAAAACTTCCAGGAAATTCTGTTATCGAAAAATATATTAATAAAGCTTCAGAATCAGATAAATCACATATACTCTGTTATTTTGATTTAGATAACTTTAAAGCTTTCAATGATGTGTATGGTTTTCGAAACGGGGACAGAATCATTCAGCTTTTTGCCGATATTTTAAGAAAAGAGCTCTCAAAAAATACCTTTAAAGCACATATTGGCGGTGATGACTTTTTTATAGCTTTTGAAAATATTGATGCAAACAATTATGAAAAATATATTCAAAAAATTTACAAAATTTTGAAAAAATTTGCAAGTTCTGCCAGAGAATTTTACTCACCTCAAGATAAAGAAAATGGCTATATCATCTCTAAAAACAGAAACGAAGAAAAAACGAAATTTCCACTGCTTACGGCTAGTGCTTCTGTACTGATAACACAGGCAAGACAAGAAGTAAATTTAGAAGAGACTATCAATCACATACTTGCAAGTCAGAAAAAGGTTGCAAAAAATGAACCTAATCATCTCGCAGTGAGTGCATTGTTATAACCATCTGAAACAATCTCAAAAATTGATTATTTTTTAATCACAACTAAAGTTATAAATTTGTTTTAATAAGATATACTACATGCAGATAAAATTCAGGAGATAATTAATGGGAAAATTCGTTAATAACATAGAAGAGTTCTTTACATTTTGTAATGAAAATGATGTACAATTTGTAGATTTGAGATTTAGTGATATTAAAGGTTCATGGCACCACCTTACATACCGTTACAGTGCAGTAAATGCAGAAAATTTAGAAAATGGTTTCCCTTTTGACGGTTCTTCAGTTGAAAACTGGCAACCAATCAACAAATCAGACATGCTTTTAAAAGCAGATGTTCCAACAGCATTTCTTGATCCTTTTACTGCTGATCCTACTGTAATTCTTATCTGTGATGTATATGACATTTATAAAAATGAACTATATGAAAGATGTCCGCGTTCTATCGCAAAAAAAGCACTCAAATATGCTGAAGAGATTGGCATTGCTGACGCTGCATACTTCGGACCTGAAAATGAATTCTTCATTTTTGATGATGTAAAATTTGTTGATAACATCAATGAGATGGGCTTCAAAGTAGATACAGAAGAGGGTGATTGGAATTCAAATACTTCTTACGATGAAATGTACAATACAGGACACAGACCAGGGACTAAAGGCGGTTACTTCCCAGTAGCACCAACAGACTCTATGGTAGATATGCGTGCTGAAATGATGCAGGTTTTAGAGCAAGTTGGACTTGAAGTTGTTCTTGGTCACCATGAAGTTGCGCAGGGTCAGGGTGAAATAGGAATTGTATTTGGTGACATCATTACTGCGGGTGATAATGTGCAAAAATACAAGTATGTTGTAAAAATGATAGCACACCTTAATGGAAAAACTGCTACATTTATGCCAAAACCACTCTATGGTGATAACGGAAACGGAATGCATGTTCACCAGTCTCTGTGGAAAAATGGCAAAAACCTTTTCTATAAAGAAGGAAATTACGGAAATTTAAGTGAAATGGCAATTCATTATGCGGGTGGTATCTTCAAACATGCTGCTGCAGTTGCTGCATTTACAAATCCGTCAACAAACTCATACAAGCGTCTTATTCCAGGTTTTGAAGCACCGAGCATTTTAACATACTCTTCTCAAAACCGTTCAGCAGCCTGCCGTATTCCATATGGTGCTGGTGAAAAAGCAACACGTATCGAGATGAGATTCCCTGACTCTTCATCTTGTCCTTATCTTGCTTTTGCTGTAATGATGATGGCAGGACTTGACGGTATCAAACACGCTACAATTCCTGTTGGTCCTATGGATGAAGATTTGTTTGAACTTTCTCTTGATGAGATTCGTGAAAAAAATATTCCACAAATGCCACACACACTTCGTGAAGCATTAGAAGGTCTTATTGCGGACAATGAATTCTTAAAACCTGTATTTACATCAGAGTTTATAGAAGCGTACCAGCACTATAAATTTGAGCGTGATGTATGGCCAGATGAAGGTCGTCCGACAGCATACGAGTTTAAAACTACATACCAGTGCTAATTTACATCTCCCCTGCGGGAGAGTAAACAATAAAAATTATCCTTAACTTTCTTCATTAACCTGTAAAATCCTTTTTAAAAAACACCAATTTTGATATAATTCGCACATTACATGTAAGAGTGTAGTAATATTCAAGTACAAAAGGATTCTTCATGAAAAATATTCCTAAAGGCAAATACAAGCCGTATCCGAAGATAGACTTGCCAGACAGAAAATGGCCGGACAATACTATAACAAAAGCTCCAATCTGGTGCAGTGTTGATTTACGTGATGGAAATCAGGCACTTATTAACCCGATGGACATGAACAAAAAACTTGAATTATTCGCACTCTTACTCAAACTCGGTTTTAAAGAAATAGAAGTGGGCTTTCCATCTGCATCAAAAGTAGAATTTGACTTTTTGCGCAAACTTGTTGATGACAATCTCATTCCTGATGATGTCACTATTCAGGTACTTGTACAGGCAAGAGAACATTTGATTGCCAAAACTTTTGAAGCCTTGGAGGGTGTAAAAAAAGCAACAGTTCATTTGTATAATTCCACTTCTGTTGCGCAAAGAAAAATAGTTTTTTCAAAAACACAGGATGAAATTATCGACCTTGCCTTAGAGGGTGTTGATTTGGTCAAAAAGTATGAGGCAAACCATAATGGAGAGATATTTTTGGAATACTCACCTGAGAGTTTTACAGGAACAGAGTTGGACTTTGCAGCAAGAATTTCCAATGCTGTGACAGCACGCTGGGGAATAAACGAAAACAGAAAGGTTATTATAAACCTTCCTGCAACAGTAGAGATGGCAACACCGAATATTTATGCCGATCAGATAGAATGGATGGGCAGACACCTGGACAACCGTGAAAATGTCATCATCTCAACACATACACATAATGACAGAGGCACATCCATCGCAGCAACAGAGTTGGCACTTTTGGCAGGAGCAGACAGAGTAGAGGGAACACTTTTGAGCAACGGAGAGCGAACAGGAAATGTTGATATTATCACACTTGCTTTAAATATGACTTCACAGGGAATTGACACCGGACTAGATTTTTCGGATATCAACGAAGTTGTAAGAGTGGTAGAGACATGTACCGAACTTCCGACACATCCGAGACATCCATATGTCGGAGAACTTGTCTATACTGCTTTTTCAGGTTCACACCAGGATGCCATAAACAAAGGACTTGCCTATCAGCAGGCAAAAGAGGACCCTTTTTGGGAAGTGCCTTATCTGCCGATAGACCCGGCTGATGTCGGACGCACCTATGAGAGTATCATTCGCATTAATTCCCAATCAGGAAAAGGCGGGGTTGCTTATATACTCGAACACAATTACGGGTACCACCTACCAAAAGCAATGCACCCGGAAATTGGTCGTGCAGTGCAGGCACTGAGTGATGAAAAAGGCAGAGAGTTAGAGCCCGAAGAGATATTGGAAGTTTTTAAAAATACCTACTTTAACCTTAAAGAGCATATCTCTTTTGTAGATGTTACACTCTCATCAGACAACGGAAAGGCTGCATGTAGCTTAACATACAAATACAATGGAGATGTTATTACATCTAAGGGTGAAGGCAACGGACCGATTGATGCCTGTAAGAATGCTCTGATGCAAAAGTACAAAAATGATTTTACTGTTAAGTCCTATTCGGAACACTCGTGTGGTGACAAAAGCAGTGCACAGGCAGTAGCATACATAGAGATTCAAACAAAAGAGGTACTCTCACGTTTTGGTGTCGGAATAGACAACGACATCACAGTAGCCTCAATTAAAGCCATGTTCTGTGCTTTAAACAGAACTTTTGACTAAGAGTTCTTAAAAGAGTAATTCAGATTCTGTTTCATCACTGTAGTCACTTCTCGGCGGTTTTGAAATATTACTGAAATACTCTTTTTTTCCATTAATTTTCACTTCTATAATTCCCTCAGGCACATCAAATTTCCGCTTTATCTGCGGATAGAGTTTCAAAAGATTTCTAAAATAATAAGCAAAAGCAGGACCCGAAACCCGCCCTCCTGTCTCTTTGTGATACATCGGAGTGTTGTCATCATTTCCAAACCAGACAACCGTCTCAACAGTAGGTGAATACCCTGCAAACCAGGCATCTATATTGTTATTTGTTGTTCCGGTCTTTCCGGCAATTTCTATTCCTCTCACCCTTGCTCTTCGTCCCGTTCCTCTTGTTACAACATCACGCAGTATCGTTGTCATTATATAAGCCTGTGTCGGAGCAGTTACATAATAAGAAACATCCTCTTTTTTATAAAGAGTACTGCCACCTTGGTCAATACTGCTAATCAAGTGGGGCTTCACCTGAATCCCGTAGTTTGAAAATGAAGTATAATACTGTGCAAGTTCAAGCGGTGACATCGACATGGTTCCAAGGGCGATAGAGAGATCTTTTGGCAGGTTCTTAATATGAAATTTTTTCAGTTCCCGCAACAGTTGTGACAGCCCTATATCATTGACAAGATTGATAGTAGCAAGATTTCTTGAATGTATAAGTGCTTCTCTGAGAGTAATGAGTCCTTTGTAGTTTTTTTCATAGTTTTTAGGCTGCCATTTCATCTCCTCACCATTTTTTTCATAGGCATATGTCTGGGCAATATCAACAAGTTTTGTAGCGCCCGAATAGCCCAAATCTATGGCTACCTGGTATATAAAAGGTTTAAAAGCGGAACCGGGCTGGCGCTTGCCCTGGGTAGCACGGTTGTAGGAGCTTTTTTTATAATCCACACTTCCTACAAGTGCCAATATATCGCCTGTTTTGGAATCAAGAGAGACCAAAGCACCGTTAAGCTGTGATACATTGACATCCTGGACTTTAAAGCTTTCATCTTCTTTTTCTTTTGCTTCTTTTTCTTTGTATTTTTGAATTCTTTTCAAAGCTTTCGCATATGCATACTGCAGTGATTTTCTGCCAATATCCTGAAGTTTCAAATCAATTGTTGTATATATTTCATATCCGCCTGTTTTCAAGTCATCAATTCCCATGTTTCTGAATCTTCTTGCAACTTCATCCACAACAAAAGGAGCTCTGTTTTGTGTCAGTGTATCATTATATACTACCGGATTTTCAGCCAAAGCCTTTTGGTATGTTGCATCGTCTATCCAGCCAAGTGTATGCATTCTTGTAATCACACGGTTTGCTCTGCCCATAGAGATATCATAGTTTTTCGTAGGAGCATAGGTACTTGGTGCTTTCGGCAGACCGACAAGTATTGCTATCTCTTTAAGCGTTAAATCAGAGAGCTTCTTGTGAAAATATCCGTCTGCAGCTGTTTTAATTCCATAATATCCATGCCCAAAATAGATCTCATTTAAATAACGCTCCAGAATCTGCTCTTTTGTCAGTGCATTTTCAAGTTTGAAAGAGTATATCAACTCTTTGATTTTCCGTGAAAGTTTTTTCTCTCGTGTCAGAAGTTTGTTTTTTACCAGCTGTTGTGTAATCGTACTTGCACCCTCAACCATTTTTCCCGCTTTGATATCTTTTATAATTGCCCGAAATATTGCATCAAAGTTCACACCGGAATGTTCAAAAAAAGTTGTATCTTCAATAGCAACAAGTGCTTCAATCACTCTTGGAGGAATCTCATTAAAAGAGGCATAATATCTGTGCTGTTTATCAAAAATATTTGCTATTTTCTCTCCGTTTTTGTCATATATTCTACTTGTCTGCTTCGGTTTGTAATCTACTAAAGAGGATATATCATAATCATAGCTTACCAGGTAATAGCCAAGAATTATAAAGGGTGAGAAAAACCCTACAATCAGTAATGTTACAAATGTTCTTTTTAGTAGTTTTTTCATGCTCTGAATTTCCTGTTGGCAAAACTGGCCTCTATTAATATTTTTGTATACTCTTGTTGCGGGTTTTCCATTATTTCACGCATCTTTCCGCTCTCCACAATTCTTCCGTTTTTTATTATAGCCACATCCTCACACAGTTCTTTGGCAGAAGCTATATCGTGTGTTACAAAGAGCATTTGGAACTGCTCTTTTTTTTGCAACTTTTTTAAAAGCTGAAGTATCACCTCTTTTGTCTGGGGATCAAGCGCGGTTGTCGGTTCATCAAGCAAAAGGAGTTTCGGTTTTGATTCTAACGCAATTGCAATGACAACACGCTGAAGTTGTCCGCCTGACAGTTCAGGTGCGAAGCGTTCAAGCAAATCATAATGCAGACCGACTTCGTCAAAAAGTTCTTTTACCCTTTTTGGCTCACTGAAAAACTGTTTTTTTATTTTTGTCAGCGGAGAGAGTGCCGTAAAAGGATTCTGCGGGACAAAAGAGAGTGTTTTTCTGGCTATTAATTTAAAATCAAAATTATCTTCAAGCTCTGCTGTCATCTCTTGTGGCAACATTGAAAGAAGTGCTTTGATTGTCAGACTTTTACCACTGCCACTTTGCCCTATTAATGCCAATGAAGAGGAAATATCAAAGGCTATATCCACCAACGCTTTATTTCTGTACATAATTTTGAGTTTGGACATTTTCATGACTGCATTCCTGCTAACTCTTTGCAAACAAGTCTGAGTGTCTCACTCTTTTCGCCGAGTCTGGCAATCAGGCGAACTATTGCAGAAGCAACCGTAGGCTGGCGTATCGCTCCCACACTGTAACCGGATTTTAAAAGTCTGTTTTTAATATCTATGACTTTTTTATTATCTCCTATATGCACAGGTACAATCAGACCCTTTACATGTAAGCCCAACTCCTGTGCAACTATTGCCTGGCGAAGGGCTATCTCTTTTTTCAGTGTTTCGCTGTTTTGTAAAATATATTGCAACCCGTTGTGTGCCAGGAGTGTATCATACAAAGAGAGTGCTGTTGCATATACAATCGGTTTTGCACGGTTTAGAAGATACTCCGATATATGCTCTGATGAGAGTATAAAAGCGCCAAAACTGCCATAGGCTTTTCCAAGCGTTCCCATTTTTATATAGTTCTCTTTTATTGCAATGTCATAATAGTCAAAGACACCCATGAGATTTTTTCCGATAACCCCGCTGCTGTGGGCTTCATCAACGATTAAAAGTGCCTCTTCTTCGTCACATATTTCAAATACCTCTTTTGCACACAAATCACCGTCCATCGAGTAAATACCCTCAACAGCAACAATTTTTCGTTTGGCATTGGAGTTTTGCAGTAAACTTTGTAACTCCTGCATATCATTATGTTTGAAGAAAACAACATTGACAGCATCTATCTGTGTCGCCAGTATGCCCGAAGCATGATAGAGTTCATCCATAAAAAGCATGTCACCACGGCGCACCAGTGATTCAATCAAGGCAATATTTGCATTAAATCCGCTTCCGAGCACAATTCCTGCCTCAAAGCCGTTTGCTTCACATAAAGCATCTTCAAAATCCTTGTGTATCTGATGGTAGCCGTTTATCAACATAGATGCTTTGGCATTATTGAGCGGATACTCTGCTAATTCTTTACATGTAAGCGTATGAAGTTCTTTATTGTGCGAAAGTCCCAGATAATCGTTTGAAGCAAAATCATGCAGTCTGTTGTCTGTAATTTCACGTGTCCGGTAACGCCCTGCTCTTTGAAGAGCTTTGAGCTCTTTTTCATAAAATTTCATCCAACTTCAACCTTGTTTCGACCTTTCTCTTTTGCCCTATAGAGTGCTTCATCAACTCTTTTAAAGATATAGTCTTCGCTTTCACCGTTAATATACTCCGTCACACCAAAACTCATTGTAATTGGAAGAATTTTTTTACTCTGTTGCACACGTTTTCTTAATTTTTCAGCAATCTTCACAGCTTGTTCTTTTTTTGTATGTGGAAGAATGATAATAAACTCTTCACCACCGATACGACAAATGATATCACTCTCTCGTAAATTTTCCTGCAACAGTTTTGAGTAAACCTTTAATACTTCATCTCCTACATCATGTCCATGGGTGTCATTTACCTTTTTAAAAAAATCTATATCTGTCATAATTATGCTCAAAGCAAGCCCATAACGCTTAGCTGCATACATCTCTTCTTTTATTTTTTCATAATAATATCTTCTGTTGTAAAGACCTGTAAGCGGGTCGGTAATCACAGATTTTTGTAATTCATTCTTATAAATTTCTTCTTGTGTGATGTCAGAAAGAACAACACTATAATATTCCTTTTGCGCATCTATTAATGCAGCAGTTATAGAAAAATAATATGTCTTGTTATCAATATTCATTTTTACCTTATTTGTGTGTTCAGGGTTTTTCAAAATCACTTCAAGCCAATAATAGCTAACATCACCTTCTGTTAAATAGCCCTCTTCTTCAACAAAAAATTTACATACACAACTGTTTTGTTCTCGAAATGCTTCAAGTGTCTTGTAATTTTTAAAATATTTAAAAAAAGTTTTATTAACCTCTAAAATCTTTTTTTTATCATTAATAATAATGATATTTTTTGAAGTATCAATAATATTTTTATAATAAATCTTTTGCTTTCTCATAAAAACATATAAAGTTATATTAATCAAAGCCCCTAATAACGAGAAAAAGAGTAAACCTAAGATCATCCACTTGAAAGTAAAATGTTCTAACTCTATGTTCTGCAGTCTGTTCACTTTTTGAAAAACAAAATCATATCCAAGCACTTTTTTGTTACTATTTTTTATACTGTAAGGGACTATAAAATAATCATCTACTATGGTATATGGCTTTTTAGCAATATTTTCAATCCCATACTTTCCGAGTAAAGTACGAAGATTTTTAGCAGCATTAAGATTTGCAACATAATACTCGCCTATAAAGAGTTTTGTCAATGGATATTTTATATGTTTTGATTGTTCTTTTGTTGCAACGATAACAGACTCATAACCGTCTTCTTTAAAATTTTTAGCGATAGAGTTAAAATGCGAAATTACTTCAAAAATACCAAGCATTTTTTTTCCAGACATCACTGGAATCATTGCTTTTATACTAAAGTCATATTGTCCTACACTTAAAGTATTGAGAATTTGCTTTGTTTTTTTTATTGTTGCAATCTCTTCTCTGAGCTTAGCAAGGTTTTCTCCATGCTCTTTTGTCCAACTTCTATAAAGAGATTTTCCATTTTTATCCATAACCTGTATCCAAATATTCTTATATAAGGTATTTTGTCTAAATTGTTTAATAATGGCATCAAAATAGTGTGCAGGAATTGTTTTTTTAATTATACGATATTGAAAATCTTTTTGACTCATTAGGGCAAGGGCTATAGCAAGTGTTGCTTTTTCTTTTAATACAATGGCATTGGCAACTTTTCTTTGTATTTGCTGCGCAACTTTTTTATACTCATCTTGTCTGATTTTTTCTTCTTCTACCTGCACATATCCGTAATAAACAGCAAAAGAGATAGCTGACACAAACAATAAAGTAAGCGTAGCAATAAAAAACTTATGCTTTTGAAAAAAAATCATCCAAGAACTACCTTGTTTCTCCCTGTTTCTTTTGCTTTGTAAAGAGCCATATCGACTCTTTTATACAGAGAAATATCATCATCGCCTTTTTCATATTCTGCAACACCAAAGCTCATGGTAATCGGCAGGACAGCCTTATACTGTGCAACTCTCTCTCTTATTTTTTGTGCCAGAGCATATGCTTTGTCTTTTGTTGTATTTGGCAAAATCACTATAAATTCTTCTCCGCCGATTCTACAAAAGATATCGGTATCGCGTAACATGGAAGCAATATACTTTGTATATTCCACCAAGACTTTATCACCTATATCGTGTCCAAAATTATCATTGACTTTTTTAAAAAAATCTATGTCAAAAATAATCAGTGAAAACGGATTATGGTATCGTTGTGTCAATAAAATCTGTTCATCAAGTTTTTTATGAAAAAAACGACGGTTGCCAATCTTTGTCAGTGAATCTTTTACAGCCAAAATCTCCAGCTCTTTTTTATAGTTTTCCTGCTCGGTTATATCAGACAGTATAATTCCGTACAGATTGTCTTTTTTGTCAAGCACCGAAGCAGAAATGGCAAAATAGTACTCTTTGTCATAAATTTTGACTTTCGCTTTGTGATATACCTCAGAATTTTTGATGATATATTCTATCCAACCCAAACCATTGTTTACAGCACCGATATATCCCTCTTCTTCTTCAAAAAATTCACATATACAATGATGCTTTTGGGAGAACTCCTCTATATTTTTATAGCCTTTGAAATATTTAAAAAAAGTTCTGTTTGCTGAGACAAGCTTTTTTTCATTACTGACAATGACGATATTTGTAGAGTTGTCAATGATACTTTTATAATAATGTTTTTGCTTGGCATAGCGATAAAACAGAATACTGATACTCACAAACAAAAGGGTGACCAGAGTAACATTCCAGACCAGACTTAATTTTATTGTAACAAAAAGTACAAACAAATATGCAAGCAGTATATTAATAAAAAAACTGTACTTTTGATAAAAATACATCAGTTTTTCTCCATAAAAGTCTCTAACACTTCGACACAAAGTCCCATTGCCGTACTTTCATAGCCTCTGACTTCTTTGATGTAAGACTTGCAAAACCCTTCTACCATACAGGCACCAGCCTTACCTCTCCACTCTCCGCTCTCCAGGTAACGTTCCAAGTCTTGTGCATTAAATGGTTCAAACAGGTAGTCTGTTTTGGAAATATCTATGATTTTTTGCTTTTTGGAGTGGTATATCATACATGTAATGATGCTTGTAATATTTCCGCTTTGTGTATATAAAATATTACGAGCATCATCTTTGCAGCGTGCTTTTCTTAAAATCTGTCCCTGACTTGTGACAACAGTATCTGCTACCAAAAGCGGAAACTCTTCAATGCCAAAAGCCTTGAAGTTCGCTTCATATTTGCCTAGAGTCGCCTGATAGACAAAGTTTTTCGGGCTGTTTGCGACAATGCTCTCTTCATCAAAATCCACACTCTCTTGAATAAAATCAATACCTGCTTTTTGTAAAAGCATGGCGCGTGTCTGAGATGATGAACAGAGTCTAATAGGCATTTCGAAGAGTCACTCCCAGATAAATTGCAATAATTCCAAGCGTGATATTGATGGGAACCATATATTTTCCAATAAGTTCAAGTGCTTTTTTTGCACCTGCCGTATCACCTTTGGCCAAAAGTTTTTGTGCTTTGTTGCGTCTAAATATCATTACAGTAAGATTAGCCGCCATAATCATCCAGATAACCTCTTTTACATGTACCAGATTATATATATGCATCGCATATTCATCTATTACATTGCCACTTGCATCAACAGCAGCTGCACGAAAACCAAGTCC
>JALSKR010000187.1 GCA_026988735.1 Sulfurimonas sp. | reverse complement strand
GAGAGATACATGTAGATGAAGAAGTCGAAGAGTATATGATAGAGCTAGTCAATGCTACAAGACATCCTGAGGAGTACGGACTGGATGAAATCAAAGAGTATATTCAGTTTGGAGCATCTCCGCGTGTAAGTATTGACATGTTCAAAGCGGTAAAGGCGATGGCATTTATGCGAGGCAAAGACTTTGTAACGCCTGTAGATGTTGCCTACATCGTAAAAGAGCTGATGCGTCACCGTATTGTGCTTACATACGAAGCTGAGGCTGAAGGTATAACAACAGATGAAATCATTCAAAAAGTGCTTGAAACTGTAGCGATACCATAAGGTCGCCATAATGAGCAAATTACAAAAAATACTTGTACGGGCCCGCCGTCAGGTTTTTAGTGAGATGGTTGGAAACAATCCGTCTATTTTTCAGGGCGAGGGCTATGACTTTATAGAACTGCGCGAATATATGCCCGGAGATGACATCCGTCATATTGACTGGAATATTACGGCAAAACTGCAGAAGCCTTACATTAAAATTTTTCGAGAAGAGAGAGAACTCAATGTTGTTATTGCTTCGATGCTTAACGGAAGTGTCTATTTTGGTTCAAAACGCTTTAAACAGGATGTCATAGCTGAAGTGACGGCAATGCTGAGTTTTTCTACTATTAAAAACGGGGATTTGCTGAGTTCTTATATTTTCAGTGACAAGCTGGAATCATTCTTAAAACCGAGCAAAAAACTCTTTCAGGTCCATAAAAGTACGGATGAGATTTTAAACTTTGATCCCTTGAACAAAAAAGCAGACTATAAGGTTTTAGCAGACACGCTGTTTAAAAGACTCAAAAGAAAATCTCTGATTATAATTGTTGGTGATTTTTTTGAAATTCCTGATTTTAAAGTTTTGGCAAAAAAACATGAAGTTGTGGCTGTTATTGTACGAGACAGACTTGAAGAGAGACCGCCTGAGATGGGATTTACTTCATTGGTTGATCCTGAGAGCGGTGCAGTACAAGAGGGTGATTTTAATGCACAGACAGTCAAAGAGTATGCAAAAAAAGTTTTAGTGCATGATAGAAAACTCTATGCAACATTGAGAAAACACCAGATTCGCTTTACGAAGATTTATACAGATGGAAAAATCGGTGTTTCCTTACGACGATTATTTGAGGGCAGATAGATGCAAAATTTACAACAAAATGAAATTCCTTTGCATGATATTAAGCCACTGATAGAGATACAGGAGTACTCTTTATACTATTTTATAGGTCTATCTCTTGCTGTGACTTTCATACTGCTTGGGTTTTTATACTTACTCTATCGATGGACGAAAAATAGGAAAAAATACAATAAAAGAGTGGAACACTACAAAATGCTTAATGCTGTTGATTACAAAAATCCGAAAAAAGCGGCATATGATTTGACATTGTACGGTGCAACATTTAAAGATGACAGTGAGCGTCATCTCAAAGCCTATGAAAATATGCTAGAGCACTTACAAAAGTACAAATATAAAAAAAATGTAGAAGATTTTGATGCAGATACTTTACATGTAATAGAGTTATACAGGGGAATGATCGATGTTTGACGGAATATATTTTGAATTTCCAAAACTACTCTTTGTTATATTCTTTTTTATAGCATGTGAAACGCTGTGTAAAATGAAGCTGCCTTCAATTTACTTTCCGCATGCTTCACAGTTTATGAAGAGCAATGTTTCTGCATCAAAACTGCTTTTCTTTTTAAAATGGCTGACAATAACAATGATGATTTTGGCTT
>JALSKR010000186.1 GCA_026988735.1 Sulfurimonas sp. | reverse complement strand
CCGCAGGTGAGTAAACTTTTAGGTTTTAAAAAGCAACAAAAACTGGCAAGCAAAGTGTTAGAAGCCCAATGGCGTATCAATAATTTCGCACAAATCTTTGTAAAAAAAATGGTGCGTCCTTTTATATATGATGCAAAGCACATTGTGGCTTTTAAGAACAACAGACTCAAAAAAGGTTTTTATGAGTATAGGTCAAGGCTCTATGCCTCTTTTAAACTTCCGCCGCAAAAAATTGCCGATCTGCTACAACTACTCCTGGACTTAGAAGACAAAGACTATAAATTTGATGCCGGTTTTTTAAACCAGTTTACAATAGCAAAAGTCTCTCATCCTCTTACCGAGAGAACCTATTTTCTTATAAAAAAACTCTTCCAAAAAGAGCATATTGCCTCCTTTTTAAAACTTTTTTATGATGCTGGCATTCTGCCGAAAATTTTTCCTAATTTTAGAAAAGTAATGCATCTGCCTCAGTTTGACGGATACCATCACTACCCTGTAGATATTCACTCCATAAAATGTGTACAGGCACTGGAAAACATAAAAGAGAACTTTTTACAAACACTCTATAATGAACTGAGTGAAGATGAAAAACTCCTTCTCAAAATTGTCGTCTTTTTTCATGACAGCGGCAAAGGCAGAAGACAGGACCACAGTGAGGTCGGGGCAAAACTTGTCGTGCAGTTTGCAAAACATATAAATTTGAGTGAGGAACAGACAAAAAGAGCGGTACTGCTTGTACGGCACCATATTCTTATGAGCAGTGTTGCCTTCAAAGAAAACATACACAATGAAAAAACCCTCTATAAATTTATGTCAAAAGTGGGTGATGACAAAAATCTCAAACTGCTTTACATTCTTACCTATGCCGACATCAGTGGTGTAGGCGGTGATATTTACAACTCATTTAATGCCAAACTGCTGTATGATTTGTATCTCAGTGCGCTTGAAGTTGCCCAAAACAAGGGAAGAATCACCGATGCAAAAAAAAGACTGCTCATAGAAGCAAGAGTGAAAAATCTTGATGCATTTAAAGAACTGCCAAGTCTCTTACAAAAAAAAGTTTTAACAATAGAGTCCAATCTTTTTTTCTTTAAGCATTCTCCACAGGATATTATCAATATTGCAAAAATTGCAAAAGAGACAAAAAAATACAGTTTCAGAGTCAAAAACATCAACTCTTTGAGTATAGAAATTTATCGGCGTATCCCTTTAAATATCGGTTATCTTTTAGCAACCCTGGCACATCTTAATGTTGCTTCCATGGAAATTTTCACACTGTTTGACGGTATCAAATACTTTAAAATAGAATTTATTCAAAATGTAGACTCCAATGTTCTTGTAGAGGTACAGGATATCATTGACAATGCCTTTGACATGAACAAAGAGGTACAACTCAAAAAAATTCACATCAAAAGAGAAGAGATTGCAATTGACTGTGAACACTCAATGACACATGCAGAACTGACAATCCACACGGCAAATCAGATAGGGCTTTTGGCCTATGTCATGCACAAATTTGAAGAGTTGCACATAAATATCATCACAGCAAAAATCCACTCAAGCAAATACAAAGTCCGGGACAGTTTTTTAATGGAAAAACAAAACAATATATGCAATAATGTTGAAAAAATTTATGAATTATTATCAGAAGGGCACCTCCAATGCCATTAAGTTAAGCATTTTTTTGGAACCGGTACTGAAGTACCGGTTCCGAGAAAGCATTAATTTTCTTAACTTAATGGCAGTGAAGGGCACCTCTAAAAATACAAAATAAAGGTACTGCATGTGCGGAATTGTCGGATATATAGGAAGCAAAAATACA
>JALSKR010000185.1 GCA_026988735.1 Sulfurimonas sp. | reverse complement strand
TTTTAGAAGCTTAAAGCAATTATCGCTCCTCTTTTAGGTATTAGTTTTTAGTGGATTGGGGTGATGAAAAATAATGATTTTTAGTACAAAATAAGAAAAAATAATGATAATTGTTACTTTTCGAAGTAGTTTTTGTTTTTTAAAATATAAGTTGAGATTATGATACTGATTTTAGAGTTCACTTGCAAATTTGAGTGTATCCATACCGTATTTTTCACGCAGTTTTTGTGCTTTACATGTAAGCGTATGCATTTTTCTTTCCTCTTCAAAGCCCAAAAGTGAGAGCTCTTTTTTTGATTCTCTTGTAAAGCTTGAACAGTTGATGCTTAAACGAATAACGCAAAGCCGCTTGTGAATGTCAGCCTCATGAAAAAGAGAGATACATAAGGCATCAAATTTCTGTTCGGTAAAAATTTCGGCACGAGAGATGTTTTTGTGAGATTTTTGATGCATTTCATAGGCAATGCTGAGATGAAAAACAGTTGGAATGACATTGAGTTTTATGATAGCAAAGCTGAGATGTCTTACGAGAATATGCACCCGTCTTAATAGTTCTGCTCTGTCGTGCAGAGGGTCAAATGTTCTTGATATGCCTATGGATTTTCTTGTGTGGCTTGTTTTTATCTCTGCATCACTTTCTCCGTTGACACGTTTATACAACTCTTTTGCATAGGGCCCCCAAGACTCAACTGTTCCTTTTCTTTTTCGCAGTTCTCCTAGCGTTTTGATTTGTGCGCTGTGGAGTTTTTTTTTCATACTTTTGCCAATGCCTGCAAAATCCTCTACTTTTATAGGGTTGACAAATTTGTCAAACTCATGTTGTGTGATGGTTTTGCACCCAAAAGGCTTGGCATAGCTTGTTGCAAGTTTTGCGATGTAGCGTGTTTTTGCAGCGCCTATGGAGACAGGCAGTTTGAGTTCTTTTTTTATTTTATGGCGTAAGTTGTCTATAAACTGTGGTATTTCTTCTTCATCTATCCAGCCACTTACATCTCCGTAAAATTCGTCAATTGATGCCTGCTCAACCAACGGAATTTTGTGTGCTAAAAAGTCATGGAGTTTGTGAGAAAGCTCTTGATACAAAGACATATTGGGTGCTTTGATGATGAGATGCGGACAGAGTTGCAAAGCTTCACGAATGCTCATAGCTGTTTTGATGCCATAGGCACGGGCTTCATAACTTGAAGTTGTTAAAATACCACGGATACGTCCGTCTGCATCTTGAAAACTTTTTAAATCATCTTCTTTTTCATAGGCTTTATAAAAAGTCGGTACAAAGGAACCGGAATTTTCAAAATTGACAGTTTGGTTTTTTGCATCTTTGCTAAATATTTTTGTATCGCTTCTTCCGCCGATGGCAACAGGTTTGTGTGCCAAAGAAGGTTCGATTAGACGAGCAGCACTGACAAAAAAACAGTCGATATCTATATGTATTTTCATAATTTAACAGTAGCAGAGAAAAAAGAAATCTTTTAAAAGTATTGCAGATTGACAAAAATATATTATAATTTCATCAAATTTTTTTAATAAGGAAAGCAGATATGGCACAGGTACCGGAAGATATAGGCTGTGAAAATAAGGAATGCATTGCAAAAGACGAGTGCAAAAGACAGGTCATTGCAAAAAACGGCACAGCACGTGAGATTAAAGAGTTTGGTGGAACAGCAACAAAAAAATGCGGAAAATTTCTTCAAAAATAGATGAAATATTTTTTAATACTTTTTCTTGTCCTTTTTTCTGCCTGCAGCATAAAAGACTATCAGCATACAAGTGCAAAAATAGTAATAATTAAATCGCCGAAACTGAAGTTTTCAGATATTGGGTATCTGCGACATACTGAAGATGCCATCGAATTAGAACTTTTTGTAGCAGGGCATGTTTACCAGCGTATTCATATCAATCATTTGATTTGTGTGGACGAGGGATGTATGAGTAAAAGCAGTTTTAATGCAGAGTATCTCTCCTCGGTATATCCTTCTTCTTTACTGCAAAATATTCTTTTAGGCAGGGCAATATACAACGGAAAAAACAGCTTAAAAACAGATAACGGATTTATACAAAGAATAAAAACTTCAGATGTAGATATAAAATATAGGGTAAACTCTCAGGAAATTTATTTTAAAGACAAAAAAAATCATATACTTATCAAAATCAAGGAACTCAACAGATGACATGCCATAAATATGTAGGCGCACATGTAAGCGCAAGCGGTGGTGTGTATAATGCACCGATGAATGCCAAAGCCATAGGAGCAAAAGCATTTGCCCTTTTTACAAAAAATCAGAGACAGTGGGTTGCAAAACCTTTAGATGAAGAGACGATACAGAAGTTTAAAACTGCTTTGGGAGAGAGTGGAATTTTACCCAAACATGTTTTGCCTCATGACAGTTATCTGATAAATCTGGGACACCCCGAAGTTGAAAAACTCGAAAAATCAAGAATGGCTTTTATAGATGAACTTGAACGCTGTGATGCTTTGGGGCTTGACAAACTCAACTTTCATCCCGGCAGTCATCTGGCAAAACTGACAAAGAAACAAAAAGAAGATAAAAAACTTTTACAAGAGATAGAAAACAAATGTCTCGATGTCATTGCTGAGTCGATTAATCTTGCACTTGAACAAACACAAAATGTTAAAGCAGTCATTGAAAACACAGCAGGACAGGGCAGTAATCTTGGGTACAGGTTCGAACATCTGGCATATATTATAGACAAAGTAGAAGACAAATCAAGAATCGGTGTCTGTATAGATACATGTCATATGTTTACAGCAGGGTATGACATAAGAACACGAGAAGCCTATGACAAGACATGGAAAGAGTTTGGCGAGATTGTCGGCTTTGAGTATTTGAGCGGTATGCATTTGAATGATTCAAAACCGCCTTTGGGAAGCAGAGTGGACAGACATCATTCTCTTGGAAAAGGGGAAATCGGACTTGATGCGTTTCGTTTTATAATGAATGATGAGCGTATGGATGATATTCCGTTGATACTTGAGACGATAGATGAGACGATATGGGCTGAGGAGATAAAACTTTTATATTCATTTTGTATATAACAGGCAGCTGCCTTTGGAACCTGCACTTCAATACTGGCTTTTTGGCAGGGACACAGAGTCGGCACTGAAGTACCGATTCCGGGGAAACTTCCCAGTGGATTGATTTCTGCAAAATTGCATTTGTTTTTGGAACCCGTACTTCAGTGCGGGCCTTCCGGCAGAGATATAGAGTCGGCACTGAGTAGCGATTCCGGATTTAATAACATACTTTATAGATTTTTGAGGAAAAATAAGATAGTATTGTCGGCATAAAAATACAAAAAAGAGAAAAATATGAAAAAAACAGCGTTCCTGTCACTCGTGACAGCTTCAATCCTTATGGCTGGCGGATATAAAATCCCTGAAACTTCTACAAATTCTGTAGCACTCGGCGGAGCAAATATTGCGCATACAAAAAGTGCAGATGCAGCATATGACAACCCGGCAAATATGATTTTTATGGAGGATACGCAACATATAGAAGCAGATTTGATGTATGTCGGATTGAGTTCTACACATTTTCAAGGAACATATGCAAAAACTTTGACAGGTGCAGAGAATTTAAATTCTGAAAAACAGACTTTTATTCTTCCATCACTTCATTATGTTTCTCCAAAACTCGGTGACAACGGTGTGCGTGTCGGTTTAAGCATTACTGTTCCTGCGGGATTAAGCAGACAGTGGGAAGAGGGTTCTGCCAAACTTGTTTCTCAGGAGTTTACATTAAAGATTGTAGAAGTGAGCCCGAGTGTCGCATATAAAATCACAGATACTCTTGCCATGGCATTTGGATTCAGAGCTGTACATACCAGCGGTATTGTCAAAAGCAGTGAAAGCGCCATTGTTAATGTATCTCCTTTGGCAACATCTTATATCAGTCGTGACCTTGAAGGCAGTTCTTTAGACTTCGGATATAATCTTGCATTGTCGTACCATCCCACAAAAGCACTCGAACTGGCTGCTACATACCGTTCGAATGTAAATTTGACTGTAGAAGGAAGTGCTACATTATCTTCAACGGCTGCATTGGGTGGAGCCATTCCTGCCGGTTCATACAATGGTGATGCGAGTGTGAGTATTCCTCTGCCTGCAACATTAATGCTGGCCGGTGCCTACACGTTTGAGAAGACAAAAACAACGGTGGAATTTGTATATGAAAAAACATACTGGTCAGCATACAAATCTCTTGATTTTGAATATGACGGTACACTTTCAAATCCAGTTTTGATTGCTGCTTTTGATAATCCGAAACCAAAGAACTGGAAAGATACAAACACGTTTCGTTTGGGTATAACGCAAGAATTGGATGATATAACATTAAGAGCAGGTGCAATATATGATGAAACACCAACGCCGGAGGCAACACTGAATTTTGAGTCACCGGGAAGCAATGCATACTCTTTTTCATTTGGCGGACGTTATCAAATAAATGATAAAATGGATGTAGGTTTATCGGCACTCTATTCCATAAAAAAAGACAGAACGGTTATAACACCTCCCAATATCAATGGAGTAGATGGTACATTCAGTAACTCGAGAGCGCTCCTTGTTTCAGCCGGTTTAGGGTATAAATTTTAAGGAAATAATTGAAAACACTAGTTAACTTTTTAAACGAAAAAGAGATTGAAAAATCGGAAATATTCATACATTTAAAATGCAGTATCAATGAAGCGAAAATACTGCAGTATATAGCACACAGATACATGAAAGGGCAAGATGATGTTCTTGTCCTTGATTTGTTGCAGGATTTGTATACGAGTGAAAACTATGAGCATCTGGAGCATTTGCGAGAGCTTAAAAGTCTTCTTGAACTCGGATGGCTGCATCAACAGAGTTTTACTCCTGTAAAAATTGCTGATGTTACACCGCTTGAACTTTTAAACACTGCGGTAGGACTTACACCTGCTTTTTTAAAACTGTTACAGGACGGAACACTGGATTTGGATTTGCCTGAGGTGAAACCCTATTCTGATCATTTGGAGTATTTACAGGATCAGTTTTTTAGAATAGAGCTGTATCAAAAGATGAGTGTCATTCGTCAAAATGTGCATGAACACTCTCTTGGTATAGACAGACTGCAAAACAAACTCAAACTGCTTGAGAAACGCATAGAAGAACGGGTAAAACAGAGTTCTGAGAATCTTGTTTTGGACAAATTTTTCAAACAAAAGAAAATGAGTAACTATGAACAGGTGATTTTTATTGCACTGCTTCGTGAAGAGTACGGGTCAACGGACTCTTCACTCAGAGAGATGAATACCTTAATAGATTTAATCTCACTTGATGAGTATGAACGCATTAAAAACCGTTCTTTGCTGGAAGAGGGCTCAAATCTTTTAAAAAACGGAATTATTGATTATGAAGAGATGCTGAATCCTTTTGGCGGAATCAGTCGTTCTTTCTATATAGTAGATGATGTTCTGCAAAGAATTATTCACCCGCAAAAAACAAAAAAAGTAACACGTTTAAAGCTGAATGCTTTGGTAGAAGAACAGGACATTTTTGAGCTGGTTGAGCCGGAAACATCTTTGGATGATGTGGTACTGAATGTAAAAACTAAAGAGACGCTTGAAAACCTGATGAAACAGGTGGACAAAGAAGTAGTTTCTCGCCTTGTAAAATGGGGTATAAAAGACAAAAAGAGCGGCATTGATGCACGCATAATTTTTTATGGACCTGCTGGAACCGGAAAAACAATGACGGCATACTCTTTGGCAAAGTCATTAAAGCGTCAGGTTTTGGCATTTGACTGTTCAAAAATTCTCTCTATGTATGTAGGAGAGAGTGAAAAAAATGTCCGTAAAATCTTTGATACTTTTTATGAGCTGAGTGAAAAAACAAAAACAGAACCTATACTGTTACTAAACGAAGCAGACCAGTTTTTGGGTGCAAGAAGCAGCGGAAACATTACAGGTTCTGACCAAATGCACAACCAGATGCAAAACATCTTTTTGGAACAGATTGAAAATTTCCGTGGAATGCTTATTGCAACGACAAATTTGCTTGAAAACATAGATAAAGCATTTTCAAGAAGATTCAACTATAAAATTGAATTCAAAAAGCCTGACAAAGAACAAAGGCTTGAACTTTGGAAAAAAATGTTACCAAAAGAAGCTCCGTATGAAGAAAACTTCGATGTTGAAGAACTTGCAGAGTACTCTTTAACAGGGGGACAGATCAGTCTCATTATCAAAAATACTGCCTACAAAGTTGCTGTAAGAGAGAACCCTCTTTTTACCCTGAAAGACTTTATAGATGAGATAAAACGTGAAAAAGATGCAAATTTTGACAGTGAAAAATCTATGGGGTTTTTAAACAAATAATTTTAAAGCTTCTTTTAAACTAACGAAATCTTTACTTGTATCAGTGTTGCGATAAGTGACATTTGGTATGAGTTATCTTCTACAAAACTTTTTTTTAATATTCATTTTGCTATAGTGCAGTAACTGTTTTTTCTAGTAACAAATGAAATTAGGTTTGCAACAAAAACCGTTTTTCATCGTTAGAAAACAAATATAAAAATCAGTTATATTTTTGATAAATATAGCTTTTAAAATAAAAGGTAGGTTATATGGAGCATATTAGTACTGCAAATCCGTATTTTGGGGTATTTGTACTTTTTGTTATAACATTTGGTGCGTTTATTACAACGACTGTCGTCGCTCGATTAGCAAGTCGTGCATTGGCACGTAAAGATAGTGAAAAGATAAAACTTTCAGTATATGAATGTGGACCTGAAATTACAAAGCAACCAAACAGGGTTTCACCGCAGTTTTATCTGTTTGCACTGCTTTTTTTACTGTTTGATGTTGAAATCGTCTTTATGTTCCCATGGGCAGTAGATTTTAAAGTTCTTGGCTGGTTTGGTTTTGCTGAAATGATAATGTTTATATTATTATTGGCAATTGGTTTTGTATATGCATGGAAAAAAGGAGCGCTAGAATGGCACAACATAAAGTAAACTATACACAAGATGGTGGATTACCAATAGCACTGACAAGTGTAGATAAAATTGTAAATTGGGGGCGTTCAAATTCACTTTGGGCGCTTACATATGGTCTTGCATGTTGTGGTATTGAAATGATGGCATCAGGTGCATCACGCTTTGACTTCGACCGTTACGGAACAATTTTCCGTGCTTCTCCTCGTCAGGCAGATGTTATGATAGTTGCCGGTACACTTACCAAAAAACATGCAGAGTTTATCAAGCGTCTGTATGACCAGATGACAGAACCAAGATGGGTTATTTCTATGGGTTCATGTGCAAATACAGGCGGAATGTTTAATACATATGCGACAGTGCAGGGGTGTGACAGAATTATTCCTGTTGATTTGTATCTTCCGGGCTGTGCACCACGTCCTGAAACGCTTCAATACGGTGTAATGCTGTTACAAAAGAAAATTCGTGCAAACAAAGCGGGAAATGCACAAAAAGCAAAGAGGTTGATGTAATATGAGAGCGTATAAACCTAAAGACAATGTACAGGCAAAGGCATACTATACAGACAGATTTTATGTAGCCCCACAGGTACCAAAAACATCTGTAGACGAAGATGAGGTTTTTGCTGCTGATTTAGAGGCGATTAAAGCAAAGTTTGAAGTCAAAGACGCATATATCCAAGTTGAACAAATGGTTATATACATCAATGCTCATGACATATACGGTGTACTTGAACTTATGAGAGATGAATTGGCCTATACACAGCTTTCAGAAATGTCTGCTATTGACTGGCTGGCAAAAGATGATACTTTCGAAATTTTCTATCAGATGCTTTCTATGACAAAGCGTAAGCGAATTCGTGTAAAATATTTTATTAAAAACGGAGAAGCGGTTGACTCTGTTGAAAAACTTTTCAGAAGTGCTGACTGGAGTGAGCGTGAAATGTTTGACATGTTCGGTATTGAAGCAAATAATCATCCGTTTATGAAAAGAATTTTAATGCCGTATGACTGGGAAGGGTATCCTTTGCTTAAAACATATCCACTTGAAGGTGATGAATTTGCCGCATGGTATGAAGTAGATAAAATCTACGGAAAAGAGGCACGCGATATCATAGGACCTGAACTTCGTGATACGGCAAGAGTGGACAGATATGATTCTGAGCGTTTTGCACGTCTTGGGCATGAAGTTCCAAAGGGTACAAAAATTACCGGTGATGAACCGGCAGTTACGCAGTCGTACCAGGAAGAAGGCGGCGTTTTCCTCATCAAAAAACTTGATAAAGAGTCATCAGTGGTTATTGATGATCCGCAAAGATAAGGTGGTATAAGATATGGCACAGGTAAAAAACAGATTAACACCGTTTTTTGAAAATATAACATTTGACAGAGATGACAATGAACTGATATTAAACTTCGGTCCTCAGCACCCTTCTGCGCACGGACAGTTACGTTTAATGCTGCATCTGCAGCAGGAACAGATTGTCAAAGCCCATCCGGATATCGGTTATCTGCATCGTGGTATGGAAAAAATGGCTGAAAACATGATTTATAATGAATTTATGCCGACAACTGATCGTATGGACTATATTGCTTCTTCTTCAAACAACTACGGTTTTGCTCTTGCAGTTGAAAAACTGATAGGACTTGAAGTACCGCGTCGTGCAAAAGTTATTCGTATGCTGCTGTTAGAAATCAACCGTCTGATGTCTCACCTTTTCTGGTTGGCAACAACAGCACTTGATATCGGGGCAATGACAGTTTTCCTTTTTGCATTCCGTGAAAGAGAATATCTGATGGATATTATAGAAGGCTACTGTGGAGCGCGTTTAACGCATGCTGCTATCCGTATAGGTGGCGTACCTCTTGATCTGCAGGATGGTTTTTTGCACCAGCTCAGAGTGTTTTTAAACAAACTTCCGCAAAATATCAAAGATTATGAAGATCTTTTGGATTCTAACCGTATCTGGTTGATGAGAATGGAAGAAGTAGGTGTGATTTCTACAGAGATGGCACTTTCATGGGGCTGTACAGGTCCGATGCTAAGAGCTTCCGGAGTTGCATGGGATATTCGTAAAGAAGAACCGTATGAACTTTATGATGAAGTAGAATTTGATGTTCCTTTTTCAGACAAGGGTGACAACTTTGCACGTTACCGCATCTATATGGAAGAGATGCGTCAGAGTGCAAAAATATTGTATCAATGTATAGAGATGTATGAAAAGTGTGAAAAAGATGGTCAAACAGACTTGATGGCTCATGCACCAAAATATATTTCTGCACCGAAAATTGACATAATGACACAAAACTACTCATTGATGCAGCACTTTGTTCTTGTAACACAGGGAATGAGACCACCGGTAGGTGAGGTATATGTACCGACAGAATCACCAAAAGGCGAGCTGGGCTTTTACATTAATTCTCAGGGCGGACCGTATCCTTACAGATTGAAACTTCGTGCGCCATCATTCTGGCATACAGGAATTTTAACTGATCTTTTACCGGGTCACTATATTCCGGATGTTGTATCAATTATTGGTACTACAAATATTGTATTTGGTGAGGTTGACAGATAATGAAACGATATGACTTAAGACACTTAAAAGATAATTTCGAACCTCGTATGAAAGAGATTTTAGAGGAAAAACACAAGCCTACTGAGACTTTGATTTTTCTTTTTGAAATAGGAGATTTTTCACCTATTCAAAGAAGTGCTGATTTGGTAAAAGAGTGTGGGTATGAACTGTATAACTCATTAAAATTTAACGAAGTCGACTGGACTATCGTAGTGAAAAAATAGGGATTGAATGTGAGCAAAGTATATTTTTCTACTTGGAATGGTGAGCTTGTTAATAATATTGGCAAACCCCAAGAAGAGTGGGAAGAATCAGCTTATAATTTACCGGCACAATATGATGATCACCGTGATTCAAAAGCTTTTATCGGCTGGGATGGTGTTTCGTTGTTTCATGAGGATGTAGATGTTATCCGTCTTGCGATGGAATATGCTGCACAGTATCAAGTCTATTCAGAAGCATGCGGAAGATGTGCTCCTGGGAGATGGGGTGGCCGTATTTTATATGACCAGCTTGATAAAATTGCTCGTGGTGAAGGTGAATTGGCTGATTTAGACCACTTAAAAGAGATCGGTAAAAGTATGCAGATAACTTCTAAGTGTGAGATTGGAAAAACTGTTCCAAATCCTATACTTGATTTGATGAATCACTTTGAAGATACATTCTTGGAGTGTATCAATGAAAAGAAAAAATCAAAACATTATGATGAAAAAATCGGCTACATAGCAAAAATAACGGCACCGTGTACGGATGCCTGCCCTGCACATGTTGATATTCCCGGGTATATTGAGGGTGTAAGAGATTTGCGTTTTGATGACTCCTTGGAGGCAACACGCCAGACAATGCCACTTGCACACACATGTGGACGTGTTTGTCCGCATCCGTGTGAAGATGCCTGTCGAAGAACCAATCTTGATGAGCCTATTTCAATTATGGCTCTCAAACGTTTGGGTGCAGACTGGGAAACTGATCATGAATACAGCTTTTTTCATCCGATGGAGAAAAAACCGCCGATAGATAAAAAAGTTGCTGTTATCGGTGCAGGACCTGCCGGACTGACAACTGCCTATTATCTTGCTGCAGAGGGCATAGAAGTTGATGTTTATGAAGATCTTCCTGTTTTAGGCGGTGAAGTGGCTGTCGGTGTTCCCGAATACCGTATGCCGGTTGACAAATACAATCAGGACATAGAATGTGTCCGTGATATGGGTGTAAATTTCATTACAAATTCAAGAATCAACGCAGATGATATGCGTAGATTTGAAAAAGAGTATGATGCAACAATGGTTGCAGTTGGTACACGAATCTCCAAAAAAGTACGCTGTGAAAATGAGAGACCTGAGATTAAGGGATACTGGGGAGCGATTGACTTTCTTGACCGTGTGAATCTGTATGAAAAATACGGTATTACCATTCCAAAAGAGGTTCAGGAAGAGAATCTGCTGACAACTGATTATGTAGACTTAACAGGCAAAACTGTTGTCTGTGTCGGTGGTGGTTTTACTTCCATGGATGTTGTACGTTGTGCGATTCGTGCAAATGCAAAAAAAGTCTATATGATATACCGTCGTGATGAAAAAACAATTATACGCAACACAACCTATGAAGAGTATCATGAAGCAGTTGAAGAGGGTGTTGAGTTTTTATTTCACTCGGCTGTAAACAAGATTACTACCGATGAAAATGATGTTTTACGAGAACTTCTGATTGACAAGTTTGAGCTTGTTCCTGATCCAAACGGTGGACGTGCACAGCTTGTAAAAATAGAAGGAGAGTCGTATACTATAGAAGCAGATTATCTGATTCCGGCTGTTTCCCAGTCAGCTGATTTAGACCTTTTACCCGAAGAGTGGGAAATAGAGATGACCTCTTGGGCGACGATAAAAACAAACGGCAAAGACTATATGACATCACGCAAAGGTATCTTTGCCGCAGGTGACTGTGAGTATGGTCCCATGACTATTGTCAATGCTGTCGGTCAGGCAAAACGTGCAGCTTCAGTTATGGCAAGATATGTTCAAACAGGTGAAGTAAGTTTGACTGATGATGAGATAATGGAAGATCACCTTGTAAAACTGAAAGTATATGATAAAAAAGAGAAAGTCACAGGCTGGTTGCCGGGTCTTCCTCGTGAGCACTCTTCTATTTTGGATGTTGAAGTGAGAAAGCATAATAATGCGGAAGTAAACCTTGGCTTTACACAGGAGCAGGCTTTAAGTGAAGCTGACAGATGTATGCGTTGTTATTATATAGCAATGGTACAGGCGTAAAGGGAGTCGTAAATGAGTAAAATTATAAATTTTAAAATTGACGGCAAAGATGTTACGGCAGTAAAAGGAGAAACAATTCTTCAGGCTGCCAGAAAAAACGATATCTATATTCCTACCATGTGTTATATTTCAAAAACAACGCCATGTGCATCATGTCGTATATGTTCTGTAGAGGTTGAAGGTGTGGATGGATTGGTTCTCTCATGTAATACACCTCCAACCGAAGGAATTGAAGTAAAAACAAACTCAGCTGAACTTGAGCTTGAGCGTACAAATATCATGAAACTTTATGATGTAAATCATCCATTGGAATGTGGTGTTTGTGACAAATCAGGTGAATGTGATCTGCAAAATATGACTTTGGAATTTGGTGTTGCGCAACAAGAGTTCTCAGCAAAAGACCAACTCAGAAAAGTAGAGCACTGGGGACTGATTAACTATGATCCTGCATTATGTATTATGTGTGAAAAATGTGTACATGTATGTAATGAAGTAATAGGCGATGATGCTATTGAAGTAAAATTCGGTGGTTATTCTTCTGTCATTATTCCAAAAAATTCTGAGACTCTAGACTGTACGTTCTGTGGTGAATGTATCGCAGTATGCCCGGTCGGTGCCTTGGTGAGCAGTGATTTTCAATACTCTGCAAATGCATGGGAACTCTCCCGTATTCCTTCTACATGTGCGCACTGTTCTGCAGGCTGTGCATTAGAGTATGAAACCCGCCATGTCGGTATAAACGGGGAAGATTCTATTTACAGAGTCAAAAACAATTATGAGTTTAACTCATTATGTGGAGCAGGACGTTTCGGATTTGATTTTGAAAACCGTGCGTCTAAAGACGAAGAGGCATTCAAAAAAGCAGTTGAAGCAATTAAAAATGCAAATGCCATACGCTTTTCTTCGATTATTACAAACGAAGAGGCACATATTTTACAGCTGTTAAAAGAGAAGTTAGGAATTAAACTTTTTAATGAAGATGCAAGACTGTATGGTGAGTTTATGTCAGCATACAGCAGTGTCAGCGGTAAACTGCATCACAGTGCATCAATGGATGCTGTCAAACAGGCAGATGCAATTATAATTATTGGTACACGCCTGGCTACTGATAATCCGATGGTACGTTATGCAGTGCGGACAGCGTCTCAGCATAACGGTGCTAAAATAGTTTACGCACATCCTCTTGAAGATGC
>JALSKR010000184.1 GCA_026988735.1 Sulfurimonas sp. | reverse complement strand
GTCTATGGTAACCTCTGCTGCAACTGCTTGACTTGAAACCATACATGCTGCAACTAATAGTGAACCAGTTAATGCCTTGTTCATTTTTACCCCTTTTTTATTATTATAAATGTATTATAAGAATATCATATAAATTAAGTGTTAATTTTTTATTAATTGATTATTAATGATATTAAAATCTATAACAAATTTATTATATCCATCTTCATAAAAATATAAAAAAACATAATCATGCTTTTTAATAATATAATCAACAATATAGAGTCCCAAACCAAAGCTATGATTTTTATTTTCCATATTTGCTTTTGTAAATGCTTTTGTATAATATGTTAAAGGCTTATTCATTTTTTCGCCCAAAGAACAAAACATGAGGACTCCATCTTTATACTCTAAAAAAACTTTATGATCATCCGCATACTTAATAGCATTATCTATAAGGTTTTTAAATACAATACTTGCAAGATTAAAGTCAACTTCTATTACCTCGTTCTCAAGATTATGGGCGACACTTCCAGGTTCTATAAATAATAAATCACATGCATTATTCAAAATATCTTCTATATGGTACTTTTTTTTGTTAATAACACAATCACAGGCGGTAACATTTTCTATATGCAAAAACTCTTGTACTAAAAGATTCAATCTTACAAATACATTTGACAAAATAGCCTTTGTTCTTGAAGACTCTAAAAATTCTAAAGACAATTGTCCTTTTGCTATAGGTGTTTTTAACTCATGTGTTACATTCCTTAAAAAAATTACACGTGCATCAATCATATTTTGCACTTTTTTTAGAGTGGTGTCAAACTCATTTGCAACATCTGCTATTTCATCTTTTTTATTTGTTGCAAAATCAATATCTGTTTTTCCTTCACCAAATTTTTTTATTTTCTGTTGTAATTGTTTTAAAGGGTATAGACTAATGGCAATAGATATAAATAAAACACATAAAATAAATACAAAAAGTCCATAAAGAATCCACACATAATTTACATTTACAAACTCTGTCTTTAAATCTTTCAACATTATACTACCTGTAGTTTGTGGAGTAACAATATAACGAAAGTCTCCATATTCATATAAATCAAAATGTCCTCTTGCACAAGAAACCCTATCTACATTTTTTGTATTTAATATTTTTTCTTTTAAGGAATTGTCATTTACTATTACTATATTCATATTATCTAAGTCTTTAAAAAGCTGTTCTTTACTACCTCCTGCAAATTTCCATCTCATAATTGACATTGCTACATGATGATAATGTGTGCGTAAATTTTCTTTTGCAGATGTAAATTCATGTTTATACATTACTTGAAACAAAGCAGTTGTTGCAACTAATGCCACGACAAAAAATATACTAATTTTAAATAATATTGAATGCCTATTCAAGTCTTCATCCTATACCCAATACCTCGTATTGATTCTATATATTTTGGCTGCCTTGGAGTATCACCTAACTTGTTACGTATACGACTAATAATTACATCAATGCTTCGTTCATCACTTTCCCAGTTCATTCCCTCAACACTATCTAAAATTGTAGCTCTCGAAAGTACTCTTCCACGTTCTTCCAAAAATAAAAGTAATATACCGTACTCTGCTACTGTCAACTCCAATGCTAGATTGTTATGACAAATAATCATTTTTGCTCTATCAACACTAAATTCTCCAAATAAAACTTCTTTACCGACGCTATTATTTTTTTTTCTTCTTAATTGTGCGTGTATCCTCGCAACTAATTCTCTTGGGTCATATGGCTTGGCTATGTAGTCATCAGCTCCTTTTTCCAATCCAAGAACCTTATCACTTACACCACCTCTTGCAGAAGATATAATA
>JALSKR010000183.1 GCA_026988735.1 Sulfurimonas sp. | reverse complement strand
TATACCTATATCCTTAATAATCCTAATTAAAAGTACATAATACAAAAATTCATAAGCAACTTCTCACCTGTTTTTCGTTATAATCGCGGTAATTATTTTATTATCAAAGGTTTTTTACATGAAAAAAAGTGTTAAAAAAGTTGTTTTGGCATACTCTGGCGGATTAGATACCAGTGTTATACTCAAATGGCTGCAAGACGAATACAAATGCGAAGTTGTTACTTTTACAGCAGATTTAGGACAAGGCGAAGAACTTGAACCTGCACGCGCAAAAGCACTTGAACTTGGCATTAAACCTGAAAATATTTTTATTGATGATTTACGCGAAGAGTTTGTAAGAGATTTTGTTTTCCCGATGTTTCGTGCCAATGCAATTTATGAAGGAGAATACCTCTTAGGAACATCCATTGCCCGTCCTTTAATAGCAAAGCGTCAGGCAGAAATAGCAAAAATCACCGGTGCAGACGGTGTTTCTCACGGTGCGACAGGAAAAGGAAACGACCAGGTTCGTTTTGAAATGGGTTATTTGGCTCAAGACTCAACACTTACTATTATCGCTCCATGGCGGGAATGGGACTTAAACTCTCGTGAAAAACTTTTGGCATATGCGGCTGAACACGGTATACAAATTGAGAAAAAAGGGAAAAAATCTCCTTACTCAATGGATGCAAACCTTCTACACATCTCTTATGAAGGCGGAATTTTAGAAGATCCGTCTGCAGAGCCTGAAGAGTCTATGTGGCTGTGGACAACTGCACCTGAAAAGGCACCGGATATTCCAGAATATATAGAGATTGAATACAAAAACGGTGACCCGGTTGCACTTAACGGAGAAAAACTCTCACCAGCTACAATGCTGCAGACACTGAACGAATATGGAAACAAACACGGTATCGGTCGTGTTGATATTGTCGAGAATCGTTTTGTCGGTATGAAAGCCCGTGGATGTTACGAAACACCGGGTGGAACGATTATGCTCAAAGCGCACAGAGCAATCGAATCTATCACTCTTGACCGTGAAGCGGCACACCTGAAAGATGAAATGATGCCTCGTTATGCAAAACTTATATATAACGGTTTTTGGTTTGCACCGGAACGAGAAATGCTGCAAGCAGCCATTGATCAGACACAAAAATGGGTTGAAGGCACTGTACGATTGAAACTATACAAAGGAAACGTTACAGTTGTCGGAAGAAGTTCTGATGTGTCACTTTTCAACCCTGAATATTCAACTTTTGAAGAAGATGAAGTTTACAACCAAAAAGATGCGGAAGGTTTCATCAAACTCAATGCATTGCGTTTTATCATTGAAGGTAAAGCAAGAAACAAATTTAAAAATAACAAATAGAGGAACTACAAATGAGTATAATCAAAATTGATATGAATTCACCGGAATTTCAGGCAGAACTTGAAAAAACAATAAAATTTACAGATAAAGTAAATGCACAGTTCGGATGGGTCTACAACCCGCAAGAAGAAGTAAACGAAGGCGTGCAAATGGGTCTTGCACGCAACAAAATGATGTATAAAAAAAGATTTTGCCCTTGTTTTATGGTAGAAGAGGTTGATGGAAAACCAAGAAGTGTTGATGACAGAATCTGTCCTTGTAAACCTGCAATCGAAAAAGAGATTCCAGAAGGCGGCGTTTGTCACTGTGGAATTTTTTGTACTCCGGAGTTTGCTGAAAAAAAACGTATTGAACTCGGCATGGAAGAAGCAGCACACAGCCATTCAAGAGGGCTGACAAAAGAGGAATGTGAACTTCTTGTCAACAAAGACGAACTCGACGGAGATGAACTTGTTTCACTTTTAGAAGCACGTGATCTGAAAATGGTTGA
>JALSKR010000182.1 GCA_026988735.1 Sulfurimonas sp. | reverse complement strand
TATCAGGTTTTACACCTGTTAATCGTTTGAATAGTTCTGGTTTTAGCTCTTTTAATTTCTCATAATTCTTCATGCTTGAGCAATAGCAATTTTTGAACCAGTTTGGGGTTATGCAAGAAGTCTATTACAATTGATGCCGTTCCATCATCTAACAAATATATCTTTTCAGCACTTACATTTGCCATAATTGCCTGTTGTATTGTGCCAAAATCTCCTGAAAACAGATAAGTGTAACTCTCTTTCTTCAGTTCTTTAATGAGTCTCACCTGCTGAAAAAAACGTTTCTTCTTCGCTATTTTTCCTAAATCATAATAAATTATTTTTTCCCATTGATCTGTATCTAAAAGATTTGTTTTTTGATGAAAATCTGTTTTGTTTTCTGAGGAATTATATATCAATATTAAAATATTATCTGATGTATTAAAAGAATATATCGCTTCCATTGCATTTAATAACTGTAATGGTGATGAAATAATAAATAAATTTTTTTTACTACGCAAAGCAATCCCTCTGCCATCCTAAAAGCAATCCTGTCATGACTATTTTTTCCATAGTATTTTCTCTTTAACAACTTTAGCCGGATTACCGGCGGCAATACTATATGCAGGTATATTCTGCGTAACAGTTGCGTTTATTCCAAGAATACTGCCCTCACCGATTGTAACACCTTTAAGTATTGTGACATTATCGGCTGCCCAAATATTCTTTTCTAAAATAATATCCTTTGCAGCATTAATCACTCTTCCATTTTGATAAATAACATGTCCATCAGAAGTCATAATTTTTACATTTCTTGAAAGCATACACTCATTTCCAATAAACAACTTTCTTCCATTTTTGGCAGAGAGGTAGCAACCATGCCCAATTATTGAGTTTCGGCCTATTTCAATAATACAATTATCTCCTAAAATTTCTATTTGTGTATATCGCACAGTTGCTCCACCTGCTATAACAAGTTTGTTATTTTCTCCCTTTATAGATATATCACAATGAACAATTTTCGCATTTTTTGCAATTATCAACTCTACACTGCCTTTTATACGAATTTTATTTCTAATCTTTTGTATCAATGTAAATTTTTTCATACAATTGCCTTGTAAAGTTTTTCAAGTTGTTTTTTATAAAAAAAACTTTCTTTTATTTTTTCATAACCTGCATGAGAGAACAAGTTTTTCATATCCATATTTCTATACAAATAATCTATCTTCCTAGCCAAATCATCACTACCTCCATCAAACAAAAGCCCATCAACACCATCATCTATAATCTCTAAAGGTCCGCCATTGTTTGTTGCAATGACTGCTACTTTGTTTGCCATTGCTTCGATAATTACGAGCCCAAATGTTTCATTTTTTGTTGCTAAAACAAGAATATCACAAAGCTGCATATGTTCATTTACCTCTTTGGTAAATCCCGAAAAAACGACTCGATTGTTCAAATTTTGCTCTTGCACTTTATCTTTCAGATCAGACAAATAGTCATCATCCATAACATCACCGACTATCAATGCTTTTACATTTTTATCAAGTTTGTCAAGAGCTTCTATAAGAAGATGTTGTCCCTTACCCTCCTCTATTCGTCCGATAATACCAACAACAAAATCATCCTTGAAATTATATTTTTTTTGCAAAGCTTCAACTTTTTTTTCATCAACTTTTGGAATCTCCACACCAAGATAAACCATATCTATCTTTGGCCGCACATCTTCAGGTATAAATTTTCTCAACTCTTGTTCTACCCTCTTTGTTACAGCATGAATCATATCAATATTTTTATACATGTATCTGTGATACAAGTCATCTTTAAAACGTGTCATTCCCATATGACGACTTTGTACTATCTTTGGTTTCTTTTTGCTGAACAACTTTGCCAAAACAACTGTTATCATATCCCGCGTCCAGTGAAAATGCACTATCTCTATATCATTTTTATCAATATACTTCGCCAATCTCCAAGCAGGCAAAAAAGGGAAAAACTTACTTCTCTTTATGTGATATTTGTCTTCAATCTCAAGATACTTATCCAGTTTTGTCTCCGGTGCTACTACAACCTTACATGATGTATATTTTGAAAAAGCATCATAACAAGATGCTACAAACATCTCTAAACCTCCAAGCCCGGGAGAGAGACAGACTTCAAGTATATTTTTATTTTTCATAAAGCTTTTCCATCATTGATTTTGCACTACAAAAAACAGCCTCAACTGATGGGGAATCATACTCTATAGTAAACACACAGTCATGTTTTTCTTCTCGTGGCCAGTACCGAAATGGTGGAATTTGAAAAAATATACCTACTGTTGCTATTTCTAAGGCGATTCCCATGTTTCGTATGCCGGTATCATTCGAAACCAAAAGTCGACTGTCTGCCAAAAACTGCATTACCTTTTCTATACTCATTTTTTGCTGAAGTTTGACATTTTCAAGATGACTTACAGGTTCATAAATATCATAAAACTTTTCGTTTTCACCTATTCCCTGAAGTATTATATGCTCATAATCAGGGTACTCTTTTGCCATCATCTGTATCAACTCTTTAAATTTTTCTCTCTCCCAACATTTATTTTCAACAGAAGCACCGGCAAAATAGACAACTCTTTTTTTATCATGTTTTGGATACTGCTTCTCATATCCATATTGTAAGGGATACGCAGTTTTTGCTCCGAGAATATTGAGCATATGCTCAACACTCACAGCCTCTACAACAAAATCACTTCGCAGCGTTGCTATATCAAAAAAAGCTCTTCTGATTGCCCTGTACGGATAACCGATTTTGAGTTTTGCCTTGGCTAAAAAAACAAGTAACAGCGTGATAGTACTGTCAGTCAAATCAAATATAATATCCTGAGAAGGTAATTTTTTTGCTTCTTTAATCCTTGTTAAAATTCCGGTTTTGGAACCATCTTCTTTGTACCTGCTCATTACATGTAACTCATCTATCAAATCTTCGGGAATACCGTACATATAATGCTTGATGACACTTAAGGTTATTTTTGCATTTGGGAAAAATTTGCGTAACTCTATTAAAAAAGGACGGATATTCATAAAATCGCCTATAGCTGCATGACGAATAACAGTTATGTTTTTTATATCTTCTGGCTTTTTACCTTTTAGATATTCTCTGGCATATTTTGAAGCATAAGCGCTGCCTCTTCTAAAATTTAACTTCAATATAATCCCTTTTTTTGTATAATGAAAAGATTATACAAAATTAATTATGAGAGATCTATGAAATATAAAATAAATCCCCTTTATAAAAAAACATGTACAGATTTTCTACTCAATATACAAAAATATTTCAACAAAAATCAAAGTACCATCCACAAAGCACGGAATGAATTAAAAACAATCTCTTGTAATACAATAAACACTGTTGTCAAATCTTTTCAAGTTCCAAACTTTTTTCGTCGGATTTTGTATACATATTTTAGAAAGACAAAGGCAAAAAAATCTTATGAAAACTCAATAAAAATAGGTAATTTTACCCCCAATCCTATTGGATATATTGAATTTTATAAAAAAGGTCTCTTGAATGAAAGCTACTTTATAGCCCAAAAATTTGAATATGACTTTACCATACGAGAACCGTTAACGAACAAAAATTTTAAAGATAAAGAAAAAGTATTCAAAGCATTTGCAAGATTCACATTTGCCCTTCACCAAAACAATATCATCCATAAAGATTACAGTCCTGGAAATATTCTTATAAAAGAAGAAAACAACAATTATACTTTTAAAGTAGTTGATATAAACAGAATGAAGTTTAAAGTATTGTCAGTTAAAGAAAGATTACAAAACTTCAACATGCTCTGGGCGCAAGATGAAGATTTAACAATCATTATCAAAGAATATGCAACAATAGCCAATATAGATAAAGAAGACAGCATTAAAAAAGCTCTCTATTTTTCACAAAAACTAAAAAATTTTAAGAATATGAAAAAAAGATTAAAAGGAAAAGCCGTTGTTGATTAAAGATATCAGTGTTGTTATTATTGCAAGTAATGCAGCAGCAAAGCTTGATGAATGCTTACAAAGTTTACAAGATTTTGAAGAGGTTATTTTATATGAAAACAATTCAAAAGACAATACCTTAGCAATAGCAAAAAAATATAAAAATGTCACAATCACATCTGGAGATTTTTTCGGTTTTGGAAAAACAAAAAATCTAGCTGCTTCTTTTGCATCTAAAGATTGGATTCTCTCTTTGGACAGCGATGAAGTTTTGGATGAAAGATTTATTGCTTCACTCAAAACGCTCCAACTTGATGCAGGTACTCTTTATAAAATACACAGAATTAATTTTTACAAAGAGGTACAGGTCAAACACTGCTGGGGTGATGAAACTATCGTAAGACTCTATAATAGAAATAAAACCTCTTTTACAGATGAAGATGTACATGAACATATTATCACAGAGGGATTTGCAATACAAACACTCAAAGGAAGCGTCAAACACTACCCCTATAACTCTATCCATGATTTTATAGTCAAGCTTGATAGATACTCAACACTTTTTGCTAAAAATAATGTTGGCAAGAAAAGTTCTTCTCCCGCAAAGGCCTTTTTCAATGGTGCCTACTCGTTTATAAAAACATATTTTTTCAAGCAGGGGTTTCGTGATGGATATGTGGGGCTTATTATTGCCTATTCGCATATGGTGACGAATTTTTACAAATATATAAAACTTTATGAATTAAATAAAGAGCTTAAAAAACAGTAAGTTCTTTTTTTACTTCTTCAAAAATCTCTTTTCGTTTTTTCTCATCAACTGGGAGCATATAAGGCTTTTGCAGTTTTTCATCCCCTACACTTTTCCATCTTGCAGCACTTGCAAACTTTGAATCTCCAAAAAATGTCATCGTCGGTGTACCCACTAATGAAGCCAGATGAAAGGTACCTGTCGATGTTGAAACAAAGAGTTTAAAGTTGCTGATAAACTTTGCAAAATTGACTATGCCTTCATTTGAGAGATAAAAAAGTGCATTTGTATCTTTTAAACGATTTTGCATAGTTACATGTAAAGCTTTTTCATCTGGTCCAAAAGTAAGCACTACCTGATATTTGTTTACATGTAAGAGTTCACGAATAAGCTCTTCATATTCATCCAAGTTCCAGTTTGCATCTGAAGAACCGCCAAAACCGACATGAAATGCTATAACCTCTTTTGTGATATTATTTTCTTTGCAAAACTGTTTATAATACTCCTTGGCATCATCAAATGCAAGCAAAGGCTTTTCATAATGCAGATCAATATCTGGAAAAAGTGCTTTTGCAAGCTCCAAATTGTATGCAAACTCCGCCATTTTAACTTCAGAGCGTCTCTGTTTTATACGCCTATTGTAGAAAATTTGTGCTATTTTTGTAGCGGGAGCTATACGCAGAGGAACTCTTGCCAAAAACTGTGCAAAAGCCACTCTTGTGTTTGAAAAAAGCGTGATAGAAGCATCTATCTTTGCATCTTTGATTTTTTTTGCCAGAACAGATACAGAACTCTTTACTTCATCAACAATCACCTCATCAATAAAGTTACATGTAAGGGCAAGCTCTTTATTGAGAGGAGCGACAAGTGCTATGATTTTATTTTGAGGATTATATTTTTTCAGTACATACATCGTCGGTAGTGCCGTTATAAAGTCTCCTAGTTTGTCTGTTCTTACTATAAGTATATTCATGGAGTTATTTTATCTTAATCCTGATATAATTCCCCTTATGAAAAAACCTTTTAAATGGGATGATTATTCCGACCAACCGGCACTACTCACAGATAAAGCATATAAAAAGAGAATGCGAAAAAAAGAGCGTTTCTCTCTACTTTATACACTCTTTTCATCCTTAATTATCCTACCTTTGAGCATCTTGATGATGCCTTTTGTCAAACGAAAAGAGATCCATACAACAGAGTTTTTCTCTATGGGTGTGGACTTTCAAAAAGAAACACAAGCGACACAACAGCTTTTAGAAGAACTCGAAGTAAAAAGCATACTTATCCGTTTTAAGCTTTGGGAAATGCATCAACTGCAGAGACTAAAAAGTTTTATAGCCCAAAACAGTGACAAAAAAATTACACTAAAAATTTTACAAGACCGTGAACACATAGAAGATTTAGCACTGCTCAAAAACGATTTACATGTAATCTTTAGTGAACTTGGGAATTCTGTAGCAGCGTATGAGATAGGTTCTACAATTAACCGCACGAAATGGGGCTTTTTTTCCGTCAATGAATATGTAAACTTCTACAAAGTTGCTTATGATTTAAAAACTGCATATTTTCCTGATATTAAACTCCTTGGCAGCGGCGTTATAGATTTTGAACTCCATTTTACAGTACACACACTTTTTAACTTTTATAAATGCAAATATGACGGAGTTGCGGCTCTTTTGTATGTTGATCGTCGTGGAGCTCCCGAAAACACACAACTGGGTTTTACTCTCACAGATAAAATAGCCCTGCTAAGCACCCTTGTCTGGCTAAGCCCAAAAACAAAGCAGGAGTTACATGTAACCGAAGTAAACTGGCCACTTTCTAATACAGCACCCTATGCTCCTACGAGTGAGTATGAGTGTGTCAGTGAAGAAATTTATGCTGATTATATGCTGCGTTATTATCTTTTGTCCTTTGCCTCGCAGCAAGTTGATTCGGTCTCCTGGCATCAGCTTATTGCACCTGGATATGGTTTGATAGACAACAGAAAAGGAATAAAAAAAAGAGAGGCATTTTTTACCTATAAATATATGTTTGCCACACTGAAAAATGCTCAGTTTTTACGGCTTGATATTAAAAGAGGATATTACATCATGCAGGTCCTTTTAGATGATACTCTTTTACAGATTCACTGGTCACTCAAAGAGACAACACTACAAAATCAAGATTTTTTTGAAGTTTATTCAAAAACAGGTACAAAAATAGAAGATGATATACTTACTATCAACTCCTCTCCTTTATATATTTTCATAACAAAAGAGGTAGGAAAGAGAGTCAATGCAAGTGAGCGAATATGAAAATTTTGATTATTCTTCCAAACTGGCTTGGTGATGCTATTATGGCAACACCTGCTATAGAGTTATTATCAACATATTATCCCCATGCAAAATTCACTTTTGTTGGCAGTTATGTCACCATAGAGGCCTTAAAGCACCATCCACTCTGTGAAAATGCCATCGTTGATGAAACAAAAAAAGCCCCTTTACGCCTTTTTGCAACCTACAAACTTGCAAAAAAACTCGGGACATTTTCTTTAGCAGTAAGCTTTAGAGACCAGATATACTCTTCTTTGTTATTGCGTTTTACAGATACCGTCGTCTGCTGTGCAAGAGCCTCATGGCATTCAAGAGTGTTGCTTTCACACACTCCAAAAATCCAAACAAACCAGCATTTGGTGGAGCAATACACACAAATTGCCATGGCAAATGTAGATAACTTCCATCAGGAAATTCCAGCTTTACAACTCTATATACAAGCAAAAAAGTTTGCCAAACCGACACTTGGCATCAATGCAGGAGCAACATACGGCAGTGCAAAAAGATGGTACCCTGAACGCTTCGCCGAGGTTGCGGCATTTTATAAAGACCAATATGACATCATCATATTTGGTGGACCCAATGAAGTCGAAATGGCAAAAGAGATTGAAGAGAACCTCCAAGCTTTACATGTAAACAATTATAGTAATTTAGCAGGGAAGACTAACATAGAAGAGTTATGTGCAAACATAGGAGGGTGTTCGCTCTTTATCACCAATGACAGCGGACCTATGCATGTGGCTGCTGCCTATGGGGTGCCGACAGTTGCAATATTTGGACCTACAAAGTACAAAGAGACATCACAGTGGAAAAATGAAAAGAGTATAATTGTCAGGCATGAGTTAGATTGCAGCCCGTGTATGAAACGAGAATGCCCTCTCAAACACCATGAGTGTATGAAAGGGATTACAGCCTTTGAGGTTATCGAGGCTGTAAAAAAACTATCGTGTTAAAATTCAAATTTAAAGCCTACATATCCTGACTCATTATAGATAAAATCTCCTCTTGCATCATCATAATCAGTTCTAATATTTCTATATCCAACAATAATATGACCATTATCTATGAGTTCAATATCACACTCTACTCGATTTTCAAAATATTTACTCGCATTATCAAAACTCAAGACTTTTGGTGCATAATAGACATTTGCATGTACAGAGATAGGAATAACTGTTGTAGAAGGTAATCTATAAGTAACATCAATACCCAATGGCAATGTTCTATAATCTTTTGTATAATTTAATTTTACACCCAACCCAATACTCAAAGAAGTTCTTGGTATCTCTTTTTGTCGTAAAAAATTTACTTCAAAGAGTGGATTATTGTTCCCTCTATCACTATTATCAGCATCTAAATATCTCGCACCAAAAAACATTGTCTCAGGTTCCACATTTTCATTAAACTGTCCAATGTCAAGGTTTGCACTCAACTCTAAATCTTCATTATTGATATTGATACTTGCACTATTCATTGCCAGTGCTGCTACAGCCGATACTGTTACTAAAGTTATTTTTTTTAACATATTTTTCCTTGTATTTTTTCTATTGTTTTTGTTGTACTTTTGCCATCGACAAAATCAACCAGTTTTAATTCACCAGCAAATTCCGTACCTACTACCTCTTTTCCTTCATAATCTCCACCTTTGACAAGCACATCAGGCTCTATCATTTTTATCAATTCATACGGGGTGTCTGCTTCAAAAGGCACGACAAAGTCAACCGCTTCAAGAGCAGCCAGTAAATAGGCTCTGTCCTCTGCCTGATTAACAGGACGGCTCGGACCTTTTAGACGCGAGACAGAGGCATCGGAATTAAGCCCGACTATCAACACATCTCCAAAACTTTTTGCAATCTGCAAGTATTTGACATGCCCTACATGTAAGATGTCAAAACAGCCGTTTGTAAAGACTATCTTTTTGCCATTCTTTTTGTATCGCTGTACGATTTTGTCAATCTCTTCAAAACTTTTTATATGTGCATCAGATGTACTTTTGTGCAGTGATGCTTCATAATCTTCTATCTCATCTATCGTTACCGTTGCTGAACCAATTTTACCGACAACAACACCTGCAGCAAGATTGGCAAATGCTGCTGTCTCTTCAAGACTTTTGCCGACACTTAAGGCAAAAGCAATGGATGCTATGACAGTATCTCCCGCTCCTGTTACATCAAAAACCTCTTTGGCAACAGTTGGAAAGATTTTTACTTCCTTTTCATATGTTGCAATTCCCTCTTCTGAAAGAGTTATCAAAGAAACATCCAAATCACACTCATTTTTCAGTTTTAAAAGTGCTTTTTTTAAAGATCCTTCATCTTTTATGTCTATGCCGGTTGCCAATACGGCCTCTTTTTTGTTTGGGGTAAGCAGATATGCACCACGATACTTTGAAAAATCTTTCCCTTTCGGATCTACCAATACTTTTACATTATGTTTTTTTGCCAACGCAATAATACCCTCAGAGAGTTCTTCTGTCAAAACACCTTTGCCATAATCAGACAAAATTACAGCATCATACATAGCAATTGTATCGGCAAGGGATTCTAAAATCTTTTGCGTACTCTCTTTGGAAATGTTATTTTTACTCTCTTTGTCATATCGTAAAACCTGTTGCGAAACTGCAATTACCCGACTCTTTTTTGATGTTTTTCTTTTTTCTTCAATGATGAGATTTTTCGTATCAACATCAATAGCATGAAGCATTTTTACAAGTTCTTTACCATTGTCATCATCACCCATTACACTGCTGACACTGACATTCGCACCCAAAGCTTTCAGATTATTCACTACATTTCCTGCACCGCCTAATACCGTTGTTTCTTTTTGAATATCGACAACCTGAACGGGAGCTTCCGGAGAGATACGCTCACAACTCCCCCACAGATAATGATCAATCATCAAATCACCCACAACCAAAATGTTGGGTTTTGCTTCTTTAAATACTTGCATCTATTTTACTTCTGTCTCATATATACGCTTGATTTCAGGAACATAAGCCTTTATGCCCTCTTCCATCTCATAAGCTGGCTCATACCCTAATGCCTCTTTTGTCGTAGCAATATCCGCCTCGGTATGAAACTGATAGGAACCAACAAAAGGATTTGGAATATATTCACATTCTAGTGATGTGCCTAACTCTTTTTGCAAAATATCTACAATATCTTGAAAACTTCTTGCTTTGCCTGTTCCTACATTATAAATACCGCTTGTATTTGGTTGCATCGCTTTAATATTTGCCTGTATAATATCTTCTATATAAATAAAATCACGAAGAATTTTATCACTTCCCTCAAAAAGACGAGGATTTTTTCCCGCAAGTATCTGATGTCCAAACTGTAAAACCATAGAAGCTGTTGTATTTTTAAAATACTCTCTTGGACCGTAAACATTAAAATAACGCAGTCCAACTATGTTTATGTCACACTCTTTCATATATTCACGACTTAAATGATCCATGGAGAGTTTTGAAAAGCCATACACATTGTTTGGTGCTTCTCTACCGACTCGCTGCGGGGATTCTGTATTGCCGTATGTTGCCGCAGAAGAGGCATATATCATATATGCATTATGCGCAACAGCCAAGTCCAACAGGTCCTTATAGGCATTTACATTTGTTTTAATCATCAAGTCCTGTTCTTGTGCTGTCGTATCAGAGATAGCCGCTTCATGAAAAATATAATCAAAGTCATAATTTACTTCCAAATCAAGCAACAGATCTTTATCATTAATATCACCACTGATTATTTCACCCTCAAAACCTATAAGATTTTTAAAATGTCCAAAACTTTTTAAATTTCCGTTACTGAGTGTCTCTCCGCTTCTAAAACTATCAAGTACCACAACTTTTGCATCAGGATGGTTTTCTTGAAAATAAAATGCTAAATTTGAACCGATAAATCCCGCACCGCCTGTAATAAGTATTGTTTTGTCTTTTAAATCATCTTCTGTGTATCGCATCTTCCCATCCGTAATCAATAAATTTTAATAAAATGATACCTTTTAATTCATTAACAAGTATTTAAGACTATACCTATTATAATATAAGTTGAATTTAAAATTAAGGAAATGAAATGAAAAAAATCGTAATTGCTTCAATCGCTACATTAGCATTGGTTACAGCTGCATCTGCTGCAGTAAACGGGAAAGCCTGTGCTGCATGTCATGGTGCTCACTGGGAGAAAAAAGCTATGGGTAAATCTAAAATTGTTAAAGATTTGACGCATGCTGAAATCGCTGAGGCTCTTAAAGGGTATAAAGCTGGAACTTTCGGTGGACCAATGAAAGGTATTATGAAAGGGCAGGTTGCTCGTTATTCTGATGCTGAGTTAGAGGCTTTTGCTCAAACTATCGGTAAATAGTACTATTTTTTGAGTTACCTTTTTAGGTAGCTCATCTTTTATTCAGGTCTGTAACCCTTTTTTCGTAATTCTTCTCTTTTTTTCTCTTTTAATTTTTCTGCTCTTTGCTCTTTTTCATAAGCATCATTTAATTCATCTGTACCATCAAACTTGACTGCATTTAAAAAGTGTTCAGAATCATCAAACTGCCCTTTTTTTATCGCCCATATTAAAGTTACAACAGCAATACTTCCTAAAAAGATAGATACACCCAGCATCATGGCTATTACCCAACTACTCATTTTTTAATCCTTATATCCAAATTTAATTCTCATAGAGTTGCCTACAACTATCAAGGAACTTATACTCATAGAAATTGCCGCAATCAAAGGAATGATATACCCTGCCATTGCCAACGGAATTGTAATACCGTTATAAATAAACGAAAGTGCAAGATTCTCTTTTATCATTGTAAATGTTTTTTTAGAAATTTTAAAACTGTCATAGAGTGAACTGAATGTATCATTTAAAAGCACTACATCACTCACCTCTATGGCAATATCACTTCCGTTGCCCATTGCTATGGCAATATCCGAACTTGCCAATGCCAAAATATCATTTACTCCATCCCCTGCCATAACAGTCGTTTTACCATTTACATGTAAAGCATCTATATATGCAGCTTTGTCCTGAGGCGTCAGTTCATATTTGTACTGCTCAATTCCAACAAGTTGTGCCACTTTTTTTGCACTCTCTTCATGGTCACCTGTGAGCATAATTATCTCTATACCCATTTTCTTTATTTTTGCTATGGCTTCTTTTGCATCTTCTCTTGGCATATCAAAAAGTTCATACTTTGCTAAAAGTTCTCCACCGTAAGCAAAATAGAATTCACTGTTTTGACTTGAACTGCTGACATCAATGCCTATAGTCTGCATAAGTTTTGCATTTCCTCCGGCAAGCATTTTGCCATCAACCATAGCACTTAAACCCTGCGAAGGTATATTTTGAAAGCTTTCCAACTCCAAGGGATCCAAATCTTCATCGAAAATATATTTTTCTACACTTTTGGCAATAGGATGTTTTGAATTGAGCAGTAACGAATAAAGCATAGATTTATGAAAGGGTAGAAATATTTCCTCATTGACAACTTCAGGTCGTCCTTTTGTAATTGTTCCTGTTTTATCAAGCAATAAAATATCTGCATTTGCCATTGTTTCAAGCTGTGCAGCTTCTTTAAAAAGTATGCCTCTTTTAGAAGCGATTGAAAGACCGACAAGTGTTGCAACAGGTGTTGCCAGAGCAAGAGCACAGGGACATGCTATTACAATAACTGCGATACTGATCATAAAAGAGTGTTCAAAATCAGACGAATAAAGATACCATCCGATAAAAGTTATAAAAGAGAGGGCCAGTATTACTTCTGAAAAATATTCACTCAGTCTGTTTGCCAACTGCTGTATTTTTGGTTTGTTATTCATTGCATTTTCAAGCAAAGTAACAATATTACTCATTGTAGAGTGTGCAAAATCTTTCGTAACTTTATATTTTACATCTCCGTCAATACTTACCGTTCCACTGATAACATTCTCCCCTGCAGTTTTAAAAACAGGATCACTTTCCCCTGTCAGACTTGATTCATCAAAATTGCCACTTCCTTCTTGTATCTCACCATCAAGAGCAACACGCTCTCCTGAATTAATCAAAACAATTTCACCTACAGTAACATCATTGACATTCTTTGTGATAA
>JALSKR010000181.1 GCA_026988735.1 Sulfurimonas sp. | reverse complement strand
GGTTTCTGTCTAACGCAATTCCGCTTACTAGTGGTTTTTCCATAATATTTTCTTCCTTTGTAATTAATGTTCCCTCGTCATCGCAAAAACTGCTTCTTGTTACAAGATTGACATTGAGCTTTTTTGCCAGTTCAACGGAGCGGTTTTGTAATACTTTTGCTCCTAAAGATGCAAGTTCAAGCATCTCTTCATAAGAGATTTTATCAAGTTTTTTTGCTTTTGGTTCTATGCGCGGATCTGTGGTAAAAATACCTGTCACATCCGTATATATTTCACATAAGTCAGCCTCTAATGCGCCTGCTATGGCAACAGCTGAAAGGTCACTTCCTCCGCGTCCGAGTGTTGTGACATCTCCATCTTCATTGACACCCTGAAAACCGGCAACTACAACAACTTTGCCACTTTGCAACGCACTTTTCATCGCTTTAGGATCAATTTCTTCAATACGTGCTTTGGTATGCTGCCTGTCGGTTACAATACCCGCTTTTCTTCCTGTCATCGCAACAGCATCGATTCCCATCTCCTGCAGTGCAATAGAAAGCAGTGCTGATGTCACTCTTTCACCTGAACTCAAAAGAATATCCATTTCTGCCCGGGCAGGATTTTTTGAAAAATGTTCGGCATATCCGACAAGTTTGTTTGTTTCTCCGCTCATTGCCGAAACAACAACGACTACATCATGCCCCGCTTCTTTTGTTTTTGCCACACGATTTGCTACATTTTGAATACGATCCAAATCACCAACACTGGTCCCGCCAAATTTTTGAACTATTAGCATTTACAACAGCCCCTCTCTTTTAAAATGATTTATAACTTTTTCATATACAGACTGCTTAAAATGCGGTGTAAAGTCTAAAACATCCTCTATTGCCACAAATTTATAGTTTATAAACTCAGGATGCTTTGTATCCAGGTTTATTTTGGCATCTTTTGCGAGTTTGAGTAAAAAATACTTTTGCGTCTGTCCCTTGTACGGCTTCATTTTACTTGCAATTTTAGGAGGAAAATCATAAGAAATCCACTCCGGGTATTCTGCTATTATTTCAGCAGAAGCAGTCCCTATTTCCTCTTCCATTTCACGAAAAAGAGCCTCTTTGACCTCTTCGCCTTCATCAATGCCACCTTGAGGAAACTGCCAAATGTCAGTCAAGTCATTTCTTTGTGCGATAAAAACATCTTTTTTTTGCGGATACTCATTTGAGACGATTATCATAGCAACATTGGGACGGTATATTTCTTCTTTACTCATATAAGCACCTGTAATTAATTGTACGCGATTATACAGCAATAGCAATTAAAATAAGTTTATCCGGCTATAATTTCACTATGTTAGTTTATATTCATATTCCTTTTTGCGATTCTAAATGCTCTTACTGTGCTTTCAACTCCTATGTTGACAAGTTTCATCTCAAAGAAAACTATATGTATGCGCTTAAAAAACAACTGCAGTATGAACTCAAAAGATTTCAAGCAAAAAAAGAGACCATTGAAACTGTTTTTATAGGAGGCGGCACACCTTCAACCGTCGCCCCGCAGCTTTATGAAGAAATTTTTGACCTGCTTAATCCCTATCTTATGAAAAATGCAGAAATTACCAGTGAAGCAAATCCCAACTCTGCAACAAAAGAGTGGCTTTATGGCATGCACAGTCTCGGAGTAAACCGTATCAGCTTTGGAACACAAACCTTTGACACAAAAAAGCTCAAAATTTTAAACAGGGCGCATACTCCACAAATGTCTGTAGATGCTGTAAACAATGCATCTGCTGTCGGATTTGAAAATATCTCACTTGATTTGATCTATGCTACTTTGGGTGATACAAAAGAACTGCTTGCAAATGATATTCAAACGGC
>JALSKR010000180.1 GCA_026988735.1 Sulfurimonas sp. | reverse complement strand
TAAATGGTAATGTAGATATTGAAGAGCTTTTACACTCGGAGATTGAACTTATTAAAAGCGATTATCACTTATGCGATAATTGTAAAAACTAATATTCTTACCTCGAACGAGGTAGAGCTTTAGTCGTTTCAGCGGCGCAAGCGAAGTAAAAGGGACTTTGTTCCTTTTGCAGACTAATAAGATGGAGGGGTTCCTTCATTTTATTTTTGAAAAAAATTAAATTAAGGAAGTTATTATGGCAGTACCTAAGAGAAGAGTATCTCATTCGCGTTCAGCGAAAAGAAGAACTCATTATAAAATTTCTTTAGCTCGTCCGGTTAAAGATAAAGACGGAACATATAGATTACCACACCACATTAATCCAACAACTGGTGAGTATAAGTAGTCAATGGTAAAAATTGCTATTGATGCAATGGGCGGGGACTTTGGTCCTGAGCCAATTGTAAATGGATGTATTAAAGCACTCAAAAAGAAAAAATTCACACCAATCCTAGTAGGAAATAAATCAGAAATTTTACCTCTGTTACCAAAACGTTATAGAGATAAGATTTTAATCATTAATTGTAATGATGTTATTTCGATGAGTGCTGCTGCAACAGATGCAGTAAAGCGTAAAGAGAGCAGTATTTATAAAGCTGTAGACTTAGTGAGAGACGGGGTCGCCGATGGTATAGTTTCAGCAGGACACAGTGGGGCAACAATGACTTTGGCTACCTTAAGGTTAGGTCGCTTAAGGGGTGTTTCTCGTCCAGCACTTGTAACACTTATGCCGACAAAAACAGGTCGTCGTTCTGTTTTGCTAGATGTAGGTGCTAATGTAGATTCAAAACCTGAACATTTAGCAGAATTTGCGGTAATGGGTGGCTGTTATGCAGAAGATGTTTTAGGCATAAAAGAGCCAAGTATTGGTCTTTTAGCGAATGGTGAAGAAGACTCCAAAGGGAATGAAGTTACAAAAGTAGCTTTTAAATTGCTTCAAGGTTATAAAGGCTTTCAAGGAAATGTTGAAGGTGGCGATATCTTTAACGGAAGTTGTGATGTTATTACTTGCGATGGCTTTGTTGGAAATTTGGTGCTTAAAACAAGTGAAGGTGTTGCTTCTACAATCTCTCAGCTCATTAAAGATTACATAAAAAAATCTCCTATTCGCATTACCGGCGCACTATTAATGAGAAAAGTTTTTAAACTCTTAAAAAAAGAGATAGATTATGCTGAAATCGGTGGCGCACCACTTATTGGCATAAAAGGCTGTGCAATAGTAAGCCATGGGAAAAGTAATGCAAGAGCCATTGAAAATGCAATTTATCAGGCAATAAATTATGTTGATACGGGTGTAAATGAACACATCATTACAAGACTACAAGAGTTAAAACAAAAGGAAATTTAATATGGCTTATGCTGCATTTCGTTCTATAGGTGCTTATGTACCCGAGAAAATACTGACGAATGAAGAACTTTCACATATGGTGGATACTTCGGATGAATGGATTACAAAAAGAACAGGCATAAAAGAACGCCATATTGCTGCCAAAGATGAATTTACAAGTGATTTGGGAACAAAAGCAGCTCAAAAAGCACTAGACAGAAGTGGCATAGATAAATCCGAGATTGATATGGTGATAACGGCCACTATCTCTCCTGATTACTTTTGTATGCCATCTACTGCAACAATAATTTCTACAAAACTTGGAATTAAAAATGCAACTGCCTTTGATGTGTCTGCTGCATGTACAGGGTTTATTTATGCTTTGTCAATTGCAAAAGCATTTATTGAATCAGGTATGAAAAAAAATATTTTAATTATTGGTGCTGAAAAGCTTTCTGCTATAACGGATTATAGTGACCGTGGTACATGTATACTTTTTGGAGACGGTGCGGGTGCTGCAGTGCTTAGTGCAACTGATGATAAGAGTGAAGCTATCATTGATGTACATACCGGAGCAGACGGAGAATATGCAGATTTATTAATGACACCAAATGGTGGAAGTGGTTCAGCTCACGATGTTTTGGGTGCAGAAGCCGGCACTTGTTTTATGCAGATGAAAGGCAATGAAACATTTAAAGTTGCCGTGCGTACACTGACTAAAGATGTCAAAGAAATTTTAGAAGACAACAACATTAAAAGTGAAGATATTAAACACTTTATTCCTCATCAGGCAAATTTGAGAATTATCAAAGCGGTTGGCGATGCTTTAAAAATGAGAGATAATCAAGTAGTAATTACTGTAGAGAAGTATGGAAACACTTCGGGTGCTTCCATCCCAATGGCTATCAATGATTTATATGAATCTGGAGAGCTTGAAAAAGGTGAAATTATGCTACTTGATGCTTTTGGCGGAGGCTTAACTTGGGGCTCAGCATTAGTCCCTTTTTCACCATTAAAATCTTGAACTAGAGTATTTTTGGAACCCGTACTTTAGTGCGGGCGAGAGTGACAGAAAAACACCAACAGCCGGCACTGAAGTACCGGTTCCAAGAAGTTATGGAACCCATCCTTTAGGGTGGGCTGAGAGTGGCAGGAATGTTACAACAGCCGGCACTGAAGTACCGGTTCCGAGGATGTTTCGGAACCCGTACTTTAGTCTGGGCTGAACTGCTTCAAAATCTAAAGCATCGCCTCACAAGAGTATGGAAAGTGGTTTTTTCGGGAACCCGTACTTTAGT
>JALSKR010000179.1 GCA_026988735.1 Sulfurimonas sp. | reverse complement strand
TTATGTGCGAGTTCAAATCCCGGCATAATGTAATCTACTATCAAAAACCCTGGAAAAAGTTTGACTATATGCTCATCACCGTGTTTAGAATTAGATATCGTGACAATAGCATCTGCATGGGTATGGTCTACAAATTTGTAAGGTATCAATGCATGTAAAATAGCTTCAATAGAAGGATTTGGCGCCTTTTCATTAAGCATAGCTTCTCTTTGTTCTTTGAGCATTTGTGTATCACTGAGATTGTCTCTTTGTGCCATATCCAAAAGAGTATCCAAATAAACAGGTGAAAAACCTTCTGCTTTAATACTTGAAAGGTCCCAGCCACTCCCCTTTACATAAAGAACATCTTCACCATTCACCTTGCATTTCACAGAGGTATTACCACCTCCATGCAATACAAGTTCATCGTTCCTTCCTAAAAGATTTGAAGTATAAACTCGTAATTCTAAATCGCTTTTATACTCTTGTGCTTTTTTGTCGCTCCATAGATTATCCATATTATTTACCTAAAACTTCTAATTCGTCAGTATATTTTTCTTCGCAATACGGTTCATATGAAGACTTGTATACTTTATAGTGTGCAGAGTTTTTATGCCCGTCCAATGCTGTTTCATCAGCCCATGTTTCTACTGCCATAAACTTTCTCGGATTGTTTTTATACTGAAAAATTTCATAAAATATACATCCGTCCTCTGCTTTACTCGGCTTTACCATAGCACTCAGAAGTTCTTTCATCTTCTCTTCACAGCCCTCTTTGGCTATAAATGTTACGCTTTTTGTAATTGTCATTTTTGTTTTCCCTTTTATATCTAATTTTTTGGCTGTTGTTGCTTTTTACAAATTTAAAGATAAATTATAGCAAAAATTCAATATAATCAATTATGAATTTACTTTTAGAAATAGAAAATGTATTAGAAAAAAACGGTTCAGACTTTGAACTTTCAAAACTTTTCAAACAGTATATAAAAGAGTATAAAGACTCCCTTCCAAAACTTTTTGAAAAAAACCAGGGTAAAGACTTTCTCGTTCGTCATACAAAAAAACTTGACTCCATTATAGAGTTGATGTATAAAACCGTACTGCGTCGTGCTTTTGGCAACTACCTGCCTATGCGCAGTTCCATTCCCATTGCCATTATAGCACTCGGCAGTTACGGACGTGAACAGCTTTGTGTGCACAGCGATATTGATCTGCTCATCGTTTATCAGGATGTTGAGGGATATAATTGTGAGCTTATTATAGAAAAACTGTTTTATCTTGCCATTGATGCAGGCATGAAGCTCGGACACAGAGTCCATGAAGTCAATGATCTTTTTCAAGCCAGTACCGAAGATATCACAATAAAAACCTCTTTAATGGAATCAAGATTCATCACAGGTTCACCTTTTACCTGGCATGCCACACAAAGAGAACTCGGCAGAATCCGCCTGTATAAGCAAAAAGAGTTTCTTCTATCTAAAATAGAAGAAGCGCAGGAGCGCAGAAAAAAACACCCTACTTCCATGCAGCCAAACATCAAAGAGAGTGTTGGGGGCTTGCGGGATGCCCATCTCATCTACTGGGTAGCAAAAACCATTTATGGTATCAACAGCATCAAAGAACTCAGTGGCACTGTTTTTAGTGATGAAGAGTACAAAGAATTCCGTATAGCACTTGAACTGCTCTACAGAGTCCGCAGTGCACTGCACCTTATCGCAAACAGACAAGAGGACAGACTGCTTTTAGAATACATTCCGCAGGTGAGTAAACTTTTAGGTTTTAAAAAGCAACAAAAACTGGCAAGCAAAGTGTTAGAAGCCCAATGGCGTATCAATAATTTCGCACAAATCTTTGTAAAAAAAATGGTGCGTCCTTTTATAT
>JALSKR010000178.1 GCA_026988735.1 Sulfurimonas sp. | reverse complement strand
TTTGTGAGGAAGTATTTACATCCCCAGATAAGGATGTAAAACTTCAGGAATATCTATACTTCCGTCTTCATTTTGAAAGTTTTCCATAATGGCTACAAGGGTACGGCCAACTGCAAGAGAGGAGCCGTTGAGTGTATGCACCAGTTCATTTTTTTTCCCGTTTTTAAAACGGATTTTGGCACGCCTTGCCTGAAAGTCTCTTGTATTGCTGACAGAAGAGATTTCACGGTATTTGTTCTGCCCCGGCAGCCACACTTCCAGGTCGATTGTTTTTGCTGCTGAAAATCCCAAGTCTCCTGTACAGAGTGTTACAAGTCTATGTGGAAGTTCCAATGCCGTAAGCATATCTGAGGCACATGTAACCATGTTTTCAAAGATGATATCGCTTTCACCCGGTGTAGAAATACTTACAAGTTCTACTTTATGGAACTGATGCTGGCGTATCATGCCTCTTGTGTCCCGTCCGGCAGCTCCGGCCTCTTTTCGAAAACATGAAGTGTAGGCAGTCATTGTTTTAGGCAGTTCCTCTGTAGTGAGTATTTCATCCTGATAAAGATTGGTAAGAGGAACTTCGGCTGTAGGAATGAGAAAAAGCTCAGGATCTTCTACTTTATAGAGATCGTCTTCAAATTTTGGAAGCTGTCCTGTTCCTTCAAGGGCTTTTCTGTTGACAAGTGCAGGAACACTGACCTCTTCAAACCCTCGTTCTCGGTTAAAGTCAAGCATAAAGTTTATAAGGGCACGTTCCAGTCGTGCACCCATGCCAAAGCTGACGGAAAAGCGTGAAGTTGCAAGTTTTACACCGCGTTCAAAGTCTATCCATCCGTTTTGTTCGGCAAGTTCCCAGTGTTCTTTTGGCGTAAATGAAAATTCTCTTGGTGTGAGCACTTTTTTTATCTCTATATTGTCATCCTCATCTTCACCGTCTGGCACATCATCATCAGGTATATTGGGAATAGCCATTGCAAGCGTTTCCAGCTCCTCTTGACGAAGGCGTTGCACTTCCAAAGCATCGGCAATACGGATTTTATTTTCATCGACTTTTTTCTTCAGCTCTGAGATATCTTTGCCTTCACGTTTGTAAAGACCGAACTCTTTGCTCATAGCGTTTTGCGCAGCCTGAAGGGTTTCAAAATGGGCTTTTGCTTCTTTTAGCTCTTCAAATTTTATTTTTACTTTTTCTAAAAGTTTTGCGTCAACGCCTTTGCGCATCAGTTTTTTGCTCATACCGTCAAAATCTTTTTGTAATAGTTTTAAATCAATCATCTTTTTCCTTCTTTTATACTAATATGTCTTTGGCTATTTGAAACTGGTTTGCTGTCATCAGGTGAATCTTCGGATGAAGTTGTTTAAGTTCTTCAAAGAGTTTTTTACTCAGTTCAAACCCCACTTTATACTCCTCTTCTGCTCCTTTTGTATTTGCCTCCCGGAGTTTGTCTATCCAGCAGGGAGGGACGTTTATCCCCGGGACATGGGATGACAAAAACTGTGCAGTGCGTAGCTTCGTGATAGGAAAAACTCCTAAAATGAGTTCTGCATTTTTATTTTCACGGCAACACTCTTTGTTTGCCTTCTCTTTGAGTTCCAAAAGCTGTTTTGCGTTTTCAACATCATATACCGGCTGTGTTATGATACCTACTGCGCCGTGTTTGATTTTCTTTTGCATCTTTTTTTGGAGTGTTTTTGGATTTTTTGCAAAGGAATTGACAACAGCAAAGGGATGAATATGCTTTGGCGCAACATTAAAAGGTTTTGCTGCATAATCCATACCGGAGTTTAAAGCGGCAATAATGTCTAAGAGTAAAGAGCTGTCTCCTTCAAAAACACCTTTGGTATTTGGTTGGTCTGAGATGGTGGCAGGGTCACCTGTAAGGGCTAAAATTGCTCTGATGTCAAATTCATTGGCACCCAGAAGATCAGACTGCAGGGCAATTTTGTTTCTGTCTCTCATACTCATTGTCGCTATGACCGGTTTTTTAAATCTTTCTTGCAACAGTTTGGCGGCAAAAAGAGCATTGTATTTTAGTTTTGCCAAAGGGTTGTCTGTTGTGGAAAACCCGTCAACCAAATCTGCAAGTCCGAGTGTTTCTATTTTGTCTATTGTCGGTGTAAAAGTCGCCGAATGCCCGGGTGTAGTTTCAAGAGTAATATATCTGTCGTTTTTTAATTTATGTATCAGTGTGTCAAACAAAAAAAATCCTAATTCGCTATAATTGCGATATTATATACAAAAGAGAGAAAATTTATGCTAAAACTTGCAGTATTTGACTTTGATTCTACATTAATGGACGGTGAAACAATTGATTTTTTTGCGGATGAATTGGGAATAGGTGAAGAGGTTGCCCGTATCACAGAAGAGGCAATGAGCGGAAGACTTGATTTTTTTGAGTCCTTGCAGCAAAGAGTAGGGCTTTTAAAAGGGCTGGATTTTACAGTTGTTGAAAAAATAGCACATAATTTACCTTATATGCAAGGAGCACGTGAAACGATAGCGGAGTTGAAAAACAGAGGAATGAAAGTTGTCTGTTTCAGTGGCGGTTTTAGAACAGCAACTTCTTATGCAAAAGATATTTTAGGTTATGATGCTGATTTCTCAAACGCTTTACATGTAAAGGACGGAAAGCTTACCGGGCTTGTCGGTGGCGATATGATGTTTAATTTCTCAAAGGGAGATATGTTGGTAAGGCTTCAAAATATTTTGGGTGTCAACGAAGAAGAAACACTGGTTTGCGGTGACGGTGCAAATGACCTTTCAATGTTTGCCCATGCAGGGACTCGGATTGCTTTTTGTGCAAGAGACATTTTAAAACGTGAAGCAAATATAATAATAGAAACAAAAGATCTAACACAAATATTAAAGGAAATACAATGCTAGAGAGTACAGTGTGGAGACAGTATCATGATGACAATAGTTTTAGAGAAAAGCTTGCAGAGTTTTGCAGACTTGATGCTGTAGACTTGATAGAAGATGACAAAGAACTTTATGCAGCCCTCAAGGCAAAACTGACAAAAAAAGAGCTGAAACTTTTTGCAATGGATACGGCAGATATCGCACAAGAAGCAATTAAAACAGAGTTTTCCTGTAATGATGAAGAGTTGGAAAAAGCAAAATTCAAGCTCTATAAAAAGTTAATTCAGGATAAAACAAGACTCAGTTTCAGAGTATAGATTAATCTATAATTTATGAAGATGTCAGTAACATATTAAAATGTTATAAGATGTAAAGGAAAGTAAATGAAAAAAATGACTTCATTATTATTAGCTGCTGTGGTAGCCGGGTCAGTTTTTACTACAAGTGCAACAGCGGATGCTAGTAAAGGTCAAAGGTTTTATCTTAAAAAACTCAAAATTTGTAAAAAAGACGGACTGAAAAATGGGGCTGTATTTGCGATAAAACATGATCGTAAAGGTTGGACTTCTCTAAAAGAGTCTGGAAAACTTCAAGAAGAATGGATGAAAATTTGTCCTCATGGCGTGAAAAAAATTAAGAAAATGAAAGAAAAAGATGTGAAAAACCTTTATGACTTTGTTTGGAAATATGCAGCAGACGGTGAAGTCCCGACCTGTGGTTAATGACGAGGGTGTTTGTTTAAAATAATTTTTAAACTTACTCTTCTTGATTTTTCTTTATTCTCTCTTTTGTTGCTTATAATTCTATTTCTGTAATTCAGACCGCTTCCCTTTAAAATATGTGTTAAATATTTTTGTTTTGCCGGGTCTTGTGCCAAAAAGAGAGACTTGAACGCTTCATAGGAGCGTTTCATAGAGAGTTCTTCATTGTTTAGAAATTTCCCTGAAAAAGTACTGTTTTCCCATTCGCTGGAAGTATGCCCGTTGATTTCTAAAGTTTTTATCTGCATTCTATGTGTATATAAAAAATTTACTAATTTTGTAAAAAATTTGCTAAAAAACTTTTTTTGCTGTTTGTTAAGTTTGTATTCTCCTGCCTTAAAATAAAGATTTTCAGCAGTAAACTCAATAGTTAAATCTTTTTTTATGATAACTTTTTTAGTATCTATTTCTTTTTTAAACAGCTGATGCAACTGTGTATAAAAATCCTCTGTTTCTATTGCAATTTGAGCAAGTGTAGCATCCTTGTTGAGCTTGAGAATCCACATATTGTTTTCATTGGAGTTTTTGTCAGTGTGTATGCCGGCTACTCCTATTTGAGAGTTTGCTAAAATGACAGCTTTGTTAAATACATCATAATTTTCTCCCCCGTAATGTTCCTGTTTTAAAAGTTTCAGATTTTTACTTATTATCATTGCCAGACCATCTGTATTAGAAGTGTCCTGAACAAATCCTACTCCAATTAATGTACCGTCATTGAATTCCTTGAGATCGTTGATTTGACTTGAGTATGTTGTACTGATTTCACTGTCAATTAAGATATTTTTATATATGTCAAATTTTACAAGGCGTACCTGCTTTTTGTGCATGGCATCTGTTTTGCTTAAAGATATGACAAAAGTATGATTTTTCAGTCTGAGTAAACTGAGAGGTTCATTGAAGCCTTTTCCTGGAATCTCTTTGAGCCATATATTGTCGCCGTTTTGGGTTAGTCTTGAAATGTTAACAGATGTTTTGTTTTTTGTATGTGTTGTGCTGAGAACTATTATGGAACCGTCATCTGCTTCTGCAGCATCTATTCCATGGTCATCATACTGTGTACCGTATTTTTTAGTCCACAGCAGATGTGCATCTTTGCTAAACCTGCTTATACATACATCATCATTGCCCAAGCCGGTTTGGAACATATTGTCTTGTGTTGACCTGGAAGTAAAGGAGGTGCCTATTGCTAATACTCCACCGTCTTTTAAGGCAACAAGTTTATGTATTGTATTGTTGTTTTTAGTACCAAAGGAGACTGATCGCAGTAGATGCAAATCAGCATTCAGTTGTACCAAGAGTTGAGAACCACCCATTGTGTAGCCACCTATAATATATCCATTGGTGGGAGTTTTTACAAAGGAAGCCGGTTTCGCAAATTTTGTAAGAGGAATGATTTTCGATTGTATGATCTGTGCTTTATCATTAACAGTTATGAGTTCTATTTTGGCACCGTATTTATCTGAAATACTTTGTAGGTATGTAAAAGGATCATTATATGTTTTTCCAGCATGTAAGCCCTGCTTTTTGAAGTCATATGTAAAACCAAGAGCACTTAAGGTCCCGTCATAGTTCTGTGTAATGTCAACAAGCTCCGCATTGAAGGGCTTATGAATAATGAGTGAAAAATCAGATGTCTTGGCTTGAAGTAGAAAAGTGTTAAGTAAAAGTAAAAAGAATAGAGTTGATTTCATAGGACTGCTTTTTAGCCAAGCTAAAGCAAAAAATATTCCTAAGTGGTGTTTATGGGAAAAGTTTGAAGAATAAATGGTGCAAAAGCACCAGGAAAACCTATTTCAGGTTTTCAAATGGTGCAGTTACAACTTGCTTACGGCTTACAGTATAAGGAACTAAAGCTGCTGCACGAGCACGTTTGATTACTACTGTAATCATATCTTGGTGACGTTTACAGTTTCCTGTTAAACGACGTGGCATAATTTTATATCTTTCTGATAATGAAAAACGTAAACTTGCTACTTCTTTGTAATCCATGAAGTCAACTTTTGCTTCACAGTATTTACAATATCTTTTTTTATATTTTCTTTTTTCTGACATGGTATACCCTTTGTATCTATTTTTTTCTAAAACGGAATTTCATCTTCATCAATATCAATTTCAGGAATAGAGTTGCTACTTGGCATTTCACGACTCTGAGACGCTGCTTGATTGTTATTGTAACTGTTTTGCTGCTGTGGTGCCTGGTAACTTTGCTGCTGTTGTTGCACAGGCGGCTGTTGATACCCTTGCGGTTCTCCCTGGGCAGGTGCGTTATATCCACTGTTTTGTGCCGGTGCATTATAACCGCCACTTTGGTTGTCACCCTTAGAGTCAAGCATTTGCATAGTTTCTACAATAACAGAATGTTTCGATCTTTTTTGTCCGTTTTGGTCAACCCATTGTTCAAACTGTAATCTTCCCTCAACAAGGATTTTACTTCCTTTTCTAAGGTATTGGTTTGCAACTTCGGCACTTCTTCCGAAAAATGTGATATCTACAAAACAGACTTCCTCTTTCTTCTCTCCATTGCTGGTGAATTTACGGCTTGTAGCAATTGCAGTTTTTGCAATTCCCATTCCGCCTTGAGAGTATCTAAGCTCGATATCGCGTGTCAAGTTACCAACTAAAATTATTTTATTGAACATAAGTTTTCCTTCATTTTATAGCGAATGCTATTACTCAGCTGCTGCTTCTGTTGCCGGAGCTTCTGTTGCTTCTTCTGCTTTTGGAGCTTCTTCTGTTTGTGCTTCAGCTACAGGAGCCTCAGTTGCAGGAGCTTCTTCTGCTTTTGGAGCTTCAGGCGCTTTGTTTGCTTTTTTCACAAGTTCATTCCATGCTTTTACTTCACGGTTTGAATCATATTTGATCGTTATAAATCTTAAAAGGTCTTCGTTAATACGGAAACGTCTTTCGATCTCAGCGATTGCAGCAGGTGCTACTGAGTAGTAGATTACATAGTAGTAACCACGTTCGTTTTTTTCAATTGGGTATGCTAATTTTCTCATCCCCATAGCGTTTGTCGCTGCAATTTCTCCACCGTTTGAAGTAATGACTTCTTCAACTGCTTTGACGCTAGCCTGGATTTCTTCTGCAGTAAAAGTAGGTTTTACGATTACTAGGTTTTCGTAGTGTCTCATATAGTATGATCTCCTCTTGGTATTGCCTAATTCTAGGCTTTTGTTTCCCTTTCGGATCTGAATATAGTGCCAATTCTGACATTACAAAGAGAAAGGAACCCGAAATTATACATAAGTTTTGCTTAAAAAAAGCAAATTGAATATATTTTTCTTCTTTTAAGTGGTTCTGTATTTGTTTTTGGTTTAAATGGATTAATTTAAATTATACAGCACGAAGGGCATGATGAGAATATGAGTTATAAAGTTTTGATTGTAGATGATGTGATAGAAAATATTCAAGTAGCGATGAATATTCTCATAGAAGAGGGATATGACTTTTCATATGCCAAAAACGGGGAAGAAGCTTTAGAACTTTTGCATTCTAATAATTTTGATTTGGTACTGCTTGATATTATGATGCCTGGAATAGACGGGTATGAAGTATGCAGACGGATGAAAAATGATCCAAGACTTGTAGATATTCCTGTTGTCTTTTTAACTGCAAAATCAGATATAGACTCTATGACAAAAGCTTTTGAAGTAGGTGGGGTGGATTACCTTACAAAGCCTTTTCATGCAAATGAACTTCTGGCCCGAACAAAAACACATCTTGAACTTTATGCTGCAAAAAAAATACTCCAAAGTCATAACTTGTCTTTACAGACAAAATTAAAAGAGGAACAAAAACGCATATACAGTGAACTTGAAGAGAATCAAAAAGAGATGATTTTTATCTTAACGGAACTTGTTGAATCTGTATCAGATGAAACCGGCAGACACATTAAGCGTGTAGCAGAGTACAGCAGACTTTTGGCACAGTACCATCCTGCTGTTTCAGAAGCTGATGCTGATGTGATTTATCATGCAAGTCCTATGCATGATATTGGAAAAATGGGCATTCCTGAAAATATTTTGCACAAAAAAGGCTCCCTTACAAAAGAAGAATTTGAAGTGATGAAAACGCATACTGCCATTGCACATAAATACTTGAAAATCTCAAACAGAAAACTGATGAAGGCGGCAGATATAATTGCCTATGAACATCATGAAAAATACAACGGAGAGGGGTATCCTCGCGGACTTCGAGGCAAAGATATTCACATATTTGCCCGTATTGTAGCCTTGGCGGATGTATTTGATGCTTTAACACATAAAAGGGTCTACAAAGATGCCTGGAGTATAGATGATGCAGTCAATTATATACAAGAACACAGTGGTGATCATTTTGATCCGGAATTGGTCACTATTTTTAAAGAACATCTTGATGAATTTATTGCAATTGCACAGGATTAGC
>JALSKR010000177.1 GCA_026988735.1 Sulfurimonas sp. | reverse complement strand
ACAAAAGTTTCCATTGCTATAGACAAAAACAAGCCTGTTTTATTTGCAATAATAGAAAAAACATTACAGGATATCAGTGATAAAGAACGGCAGAAAATTACGGACAAATGGTTTGAAGCTTCCCAAACAGACACAAAAGTCTCCCGGAGTTTGCAATGGAGTGAGAAAGAACAAAAGTGCTTGCAACAACACAAACAGATTACTCTTTGTATAGATCCTGACTGGATGCCTTTTGAAGCTTTTGATAAAAATGGTAAATATATTGGCATAAGCGCCGAATATTTTAAAGAGTTTCAAAAAAAGATTCCTGTTCCCATAAAAATGGTCCGGACAAAAACATGGAGCGAATCACTTCTTTTTGTACAAAACGGGAAATGTGAAATACTCTCCTTGGTCGCCAAAACGCCGCAAAGAGAAAAATATTTGAACTTTACAAAGCCGTATCTGCATACTCCTTTGGTTATTGCTACAAGACCGGATGTTACCTATATAAGCAGTATGGAACAACTTGAAGATAAAAAGGTAGCAATAGTGAAAGACTACTCTTTTAATGAAACTTACAGGCAAAAATATCCAAAAATACATTTTGTTGATGTCAAGAGCATAACTGACGGATTGCAAAAAGTACACGATGGAGAGTTGTTTGGTTATATAGGCACGCTTATAGGCGTTGGCTATCAAGTGCAGACAAGATTTCCAAACCAACTGAAAATATCCGGACAATTGCCGGACACTCTTTCATTCAGTGTAGGTGTAAAAAAAGATTTGCCGGCACTCGCATCTATTTTTGAAAAAGTTGTAAGCGCAATAAAAGAAGAAGACAAACAAAGAATAGAGTCACGCTGGATAGCTGTAGAATATGAACATGGCTTTGATTATGAACTTTTATGGAAACTTTTAGCCGGTGTTGCTTTTATCATTGCTGTTTTTGTCTATTGGAACAGAAAATTGGCACGGGAGATTAAAAAAAGAGAAAAAGCACAGGAAGAACTCTTGCAAACACAGCACAGGCTGCAAATAGAAAAAGACAAGGCTGAAGCGGCAACAAAGGCAAAATCTGAATTTCTTTCAAATATGAGCCATGAAATCAGAACACCGCTCAATGCTATCATCGGCTTTTCAGATATACTCAGTGAAAAGATACAAGATCCAAAGTTAAAAAGCCATATAAAAACAGTGAAAAATGCAAGTCATACGCTTTTGACACTTATAAATGACATACTTGACCTTTCTAAGATAGAAGCCGGTAAACTCATTATAGAGACAAAACCGACAAACCTCTTTGCATTGGCTGATGAAGTGAGTTTTATCTTCGCTGTTGAGGTGGACAGGAAAAATTTGGATTTTCTAGTACATGTAAACACTAATATTCCTAAAAGTCTTTTGCTTGATGAGGTGCGAATACGACAGGTTTTACTCAACCTCATAGGCAATGCAATCAAATTTACGCAAAAAGGCTTTGTAAAGTTAAGTATAAAAGCTTTTGACATCGATCAGCATCTTTCAAAAATAAATCTTGAAATTTCTGTTGAGGACAGTGGTATTGGCATACCAAAAGAGCAGCTGGCAAAAATTTTTAATGAGTTTGAGCAGATGGATGGACAAGATACACGTAAGTTTGGTGGCACAGGACTTGGACTGAGTATATCAAAACGTTTGTGTGAAATGATGGGAGGCAATATTTCCGTAGAAAGCCAAGAGAAAAGAGGAACTGTCTTTAAAGTCCATTTGTACAATGTAAGCATAGCATCAATAGCAGAGAATGATGCACAGGACGATATTCGTATAAAAAGTTTAAAAAATATAAAGTTTAAAAAAGCAAAAATACTGGTTGTTGATGATATTGAAAATAATCGTGATTTGATAGTGAAAATTTTTGAAAACACTGCAATTACAGTAATAACGGCAAAAAACGGTTTGGAAGCGATGGCGCTTTGTAAAACAGAGCAGCCGGACCTGGTTTTAATGGATATAAAAATGCCTGAAATGGATGGCTATGAAGTGACAACTGCATTGCGAAAAATCTCGAAGTGCCCTGTTATTGCATTAACAGCTTCTCTTATGGAAAATGAGAAGGCGTACAAAGATACCCATTTTGACGGTTTTTTACGAAAGCCTATTTTGAAGTATGATCTTTTTGTGGAGTTGAGCAAATTTCTGGCAGTTGATGAGGCGGAAATTTCTGACAAATCAGACAAAGAGGTATTTGAACTCAGTCAAAAAGCAAAACAAAACAGTGCTGAGATACGAAAAATTATAGAAGAGATACAGACTCTTTATAAAAAAGCACTGCAGACGCATAGCTTTTCTGACACAAAAGATTTTAGCAAAAGACTCCATACCTTAGCTGTAGGATATGATATAAAGCCTCTTGAACAGTATGCATTACAACTTCAAGAGAGTATAGAAGTGTTTGACATTCAAGAACTTGAAAAGCTGCTTTACCGTTTCGATATCATGGTAAAAGATCTATAAGTGCCTGACAAGAATAAATGACATAATTTAATGAAGAGAGAAAATGCAAGATACAAGGCGAAAATCCGTAGGAGCTACTAGTAGCTTCAAGGGTTTTCAACGAAGTTAGATTGTATTTTCTCTCTTCACCCGAAGGGCAGCATACAAAGGACTCATTTTCTGCGTTGAACTTTTGTTAACGATGCTAGCATCGCCAACAAAAGTTCGCCTTGAAACTAAATCCTTTGTGTGTTGTTAAATATGTCATTTATTCTTGTCAGGCACTTATGACAAACTGCAATAAAATAAAGATTTTTATTTTTTTTAGGATATAGTTTCAGTAAATTTAACTTTAAGATGAAGAGTAGATGGCAAAAAGAAAAAAAAGAACAAGAAGAACGAAGAAAAAAACCGGTTCTTCTTTATTAAAATATACAGCATGGTTCTTGGCACTGATAGCCCTTGTTTTGATATCTTTAATTACAGGGTATTATTTTGGGACAAATGATGGAAAAACGCAGAAAAAAGAAAAGCTGATAACAAAGCACAAATCAGCACAAACAATGCCAAAAGCACCTGTAAGTGTTAACAAAAGACTGCAGGAGGTACTAAAAAAAGAGACTAAAACATATGTTTCCGCAGCACATGAAATAGATAATGAAACCCTGGCAAATCCTCCAAAACAAAAACCGAAAAAAGTACAGGTTTATACATCAAAACCGAAATTGGCCATAATCATCGATGATATGCAGACTGCTTCTCAGATAAAAGCCGTAAAACGTTTGTATCTGAATGTTACCATGTCTTTTTTACCGCCACGTGCAGCAAGACCCAACTCTGCAAAACTTGCAGCACATGAAAAGTTTTATATGGTACATTTACCAATGGAAGCAATGCACTTTAATGCAGAAGAACCGCATACTCTGCGTATATATGATTCCCAACAAAAAATTTCTGAAAAAATAAAAGATATAAAGAGACTGTTTCCAAAAGTCGCCTATATCAACAATCACACCGGCAGTAAGTTTACATCGAATGAAGTAGCAATGAACAGATTGATTTTTGCTTTAAATGCAAACCATATACGCTTTATAGACAGCAGAACAACAGCAAAAACAATGGCACCCAAAGTGTTGAAAAATTTTGGACTGAAATATGTTGCGCGCGATGTTTTTTTGGATCATCACATGGACAAGCCGTATATATTAAAACAGATAAAAAAAGCTATTGCAGTTGCAAAGGCACATGGCAGTGCTATTGCGATAGGACACCCGCATAAAAATACACTGCAGGCACTCTCTGAGTCAAAAGCTTTGTTCAAAGATGTTGAATTAGTACAGATAAATAAAATATATTGACTCTATAATGCAACAGATAAATTTTCATATACCTGAACTCGAAACTATGAAACAGTATCCGAAAGAACTTTTTTATAAAGGTAATACTGATTTATTACATAAAAAGAAAATTGCAATTGTAGGCAGCAGAAAACCAAATCAATATGCAAGAGAATTGACACACCGACTTTCTCACAAACTTTCTTTAGCGGGTATCTGCATAGTAAGCGGCGGTGCTTTAGGCGTTGATGCTATTGCACATAAGGCTGCCGGTGCAAAAAATACCATTATGGTTGCAGCAACAGGACTTGACAAACGCTATCCTGCAATCAATAAAAATATTATTGCAGATATTGAGACAAACGGTTTGGTACTCAGTCAGTTTAAAGAAGGGACTCCTTCTCGCAAGTATAATTTCCCTTTGCGCAATGAAGTAGTTGTTGCTTTGGGAGATGTGCTTGTAGTAACTTATGCAGATTTTAACTCAGGAACAATGCGCAGTGTTGAGTATGCTTTGAAAATGGGAAAAGAAGTGTATGTTTTAGCACATCGTATAGGCGAGAGTGAAGCGACAAATGATTTACTTGCAAAAGGGGAGGCAAAAGCTATCTATAATGTAGATGCTTTTGTTGCACAGTTTGCTGTGCTTACATGTAAAGAGATGACAGCAGATGAGTTTTTACATTACTGTCAAGGCAGTCCGACATATGAGGAAGCCTTGAAAAAATATCCGTCTAAAATTTTTGAAGCAGAACTGGCCGGCACCATAGAAATAAAAAATGCAAGAGTCCATCTTGTATAATCATAGCTTAATAACTGATAGATAAATAAAGACTGATGTCAAACTTATTGTCTTTTGACAAGTACTTGTTTTTTTTATAAACGACATAAGGGGGCTTTGTTGTGGTTTCATACTCATTTTGCGGCAGCCAGCTGTGATATACCCAATGAATAAATTTTAAAAAGTCTCCGGATTCTCCCTGCAGATCAAATTTCGCGTACACGCCTCCTGAAATTTTAAAGTTTGGCAATCTGTCATTCACAGTGATATTTGGATCGTCACTTACGATACAAGCAACATATTGGCACTCATCAAGCGGTGTGATTGCCGGATTGTCATGCAGGAGTGCAATCTCTTTGTAGTTGGTGAGATTGTTGCTAAATACCCATGTTTGGAGTTTTTGCCAAGTCTGTTTTATGCTGTCGTTATAGCCTCTGTGCCTGATATAGTATGCTGAAAGTTCAGGCATCTTAACAATTTCAGGTGTAACGGTATGAAATTGTGCCTTTGATTTTGTGGCTATTAAAGATTGTTTGAGGATTTTGTTCGAATACTTTTTGTAGCCTCCTTTTCGCCACTCTTTTGGTGTCATGGCAAAGCGGATTTTAAAAGCACGTATAAAAGAAGTCTGTGAAGAGTATCCACAGGAATTTGCAACTTCAGATATTGTAGAGTATTTGTT
>JALSKR010000176.1 GCA_026988735.1 Sulfurimonas sp. | reverse complement strand
ATCATAACAATAGACACCTTTTGATGTTGCCAGATAGAGTTTATGTTTTTGTTCTCTTATCACATTACACTGCAGGGAACTGATTTTTTCAAAATGCTTCCCTGCATCTGTACTTTTAAAAATACCCCGTTTAGAACCTGCAATAATAATATTCGGATTTTTTTTATCAACAAAATACGCTTCAAAAAGTCTTCTGTCTGCCTCTATACTCTTTTGCGGCACACTCTTAAAAGTTATCGTGTATAAAAAACTCCATTTGTCATGATCAAGTAAAAAGCCTGTAAAAGCCAAAAGAGCCAATACTCCTGCAAAACTCAATCCGACAATTTTATGAAGTTTATAAATTTTTACCATTTATACTCTAAACCCGCATAAAACTGTCTTGGATCACCGGGTGTATAATCTTCTCTTCCATAGGCATAACGAGCATTCACAGCATATCTTTTGTCTGTAATATTGGTAATTTTTGCAAAAACTCTTATACTTTTTGAATATTTATAGTTCATTTTTATATTAGCAATACTGTATCCGTCATACCTGTCAACCGTATGCGCATCATCCATCCAATAAGAACCGACATATTGCCATTCGCCTTGAAGAGTACATCCTTTAAGAGAGTCCGGCATATAAAAAAGACGCACATTTGCTATATTATTCGGTGCTCCCGCCATTTCATTGTTACCCAGGACAGGATCATTGTCATAATTATGTTTTGTGTATGTGTATGCAACAGCCATCTCCAACTCCCGAGATATCTCCTCTTTGAGTGTCACTTCTATCCCTTTGTGTATGGAACTGCCACCATTTCGGTAACCGCCGGTATTTCTATCTCGTATGATGGTGTCATCTATAGTCATATAATAGACTGCCAATTCAAAAGATCTCTTTTTGGAAAAAGATTTTTTCAATCCTACCTCATAGGTATTTGATGTTTCGGGATCAAGATTTATCTGTTCGTATCCGGCCTTTACAGAATAGAGGCGTGTTGCCTGTGGAATTCTGAAACCATTTGCATACCGTACATAAAGGTTTAAATCCTTCACCGGAAAATAACTCAAAGCCAACTTAGGACTTACATGATTATAACTGTCATCCCTGTCAGCAGGTCTGTAGTATATGCCTGACGCATCATAACTGTTACCTGCGAGTTTATTGTCATAACTGTAACTGTTATAGTCATATCGCAAGCCGGCACTCACAATAAGTTTATTGAAAAGTTTATATTCTGTATGAATATAAGGGGCTATGGCAAAATAGTTTACCGTATAATCATACAGGGGCCCGGCAAGATATGTTGCACCACCCCACCCTGTCGTTGTAATATCAAAATCCTGATTATATTTTAAAGAAGACTGTGTATATTCCGCATCAAAGCCAAAAACTATTTTCCCCCATCCTTTTTCATACGTATTTCTCTGTTGCAGACCAAAGGTATAAATCTTATTGTCATTGCTTGGAAGATTTGTTTCCCAGGTCGCGACATATCTGTTTCTGTTGTAACGCAGATACGGAATCAGAGAAATTTCCAAATCATTATACGTATAATTGTTCAGTTCAATACTGACCCTTGCATAGTCAAATTTTCTCTTCACATCTGTTTTGTCCAAGGCTGTAAAATAATTAGCATCATCACTCGCAGCCCTTGAACCGTTTGTAATATTTGCATAATCATTAAAGCTGTCAGCCTGCTGGGCCTCTGTTTTAGAAAAATTTGCGATTATTTTTATATCATTATCATCATTCAATGTTTGGTCATAACGAATATTAGATTCAATTCTGTCAGTTTTTGTATGTTCACGCCATCCGTCACTGTGCATATAAGAGACATTTGCACGGTATCCGCTGTTTTTGTCTATAGTATCACTTACTTCAGCGCTCCCCATTCCATACCCGTAACTTCCGCCCATACCTTTAAGTATAACAACCTGTTCTTTTGATGGTTTTTGCAGTGACTCCACATTGATAGTAGCTGCAATTGCATCTGATCCATACAGAGCCGTTCCCGCTCCTTTGATTACTTCAACAGAAGATGCAGTCTGAAAGGTTGTATAGGCAAGCCCGTTATGATTGAAAAAACCACTTGACTGTACGGGAATTCCGTCCTGCATAAAGAGATAATAGGGTCCCGTATTGATAGGCATACGAATGGATGTCATATGACCTATAACAGAACCGGTTTGCTCAATACGAACACCTGAAAGAGAGTTGAGCAGATCTTTTTGAAATATAACCTGATCAAGTTCTATCTCTTTTTTCCCTTTGGTACCTATACTGAGCGGTTGCTGTAAAACACTCTCTTTTACACCTGTTGCAGTCACACTGACAGGAGTGATTTCTATAACACCCTCTGCCAGCGCAAAAGAGGCAGACAAAGATAAAAGTAAAATTTTCTTATTCATTTATTTCTCCTACAAAATATGTAAAAGTGTATAAAAAGAGTGTTACATTAGTATTAAGTAAGAGTTTTTACGCTATCTTTAGGGTATGGAAAAAAATATTAGATACGCAGGATTTTGGGTACGATTTTTTGCCTCATTTTTCGATACTCTTTTTTTAGCTTTGCCTGTGGGTATTATTATCTACTTTGTAAGTGATGGCAACTGGTTTGATTTTGCACAGTACCAACACAATATACAAATGGCAATGAACGGAAATATGCATGCACTTGACCAACAGCCACATACCTCTTTTACATGGGAATTTGTTTTTGAGATTTCAGTTTTGCTTGTGACAATTCTTTTTTGGGAAAAGTGGCGCGGAGCAACACCCGGAAAAAAGTTCCTACATGTAAAGATAGTCGACGCCTTTACATGTAAAGACATAAACAACAAACAGGCGATTACGCGTTCTTTGGCCTATATTCCCTCACTACTGTTGTTTGGCATCGGATTTTTGATGGTGGCTTTTCGAAAAGACAAAAGAGGGCTGCATGATTTGATTGCAGGCACAATAGTAATTTATGATGAGGACTCTACTCCTCAACCATAAAAAAGCTGTCAACCGAAATGTTTTTAAAAGCGGCATTGAGTGAAGTAAAAAGCTGAGGATGTTCTTTCTCCATTGATGAGAGCATCTCTTTCATCTGTGCTCTTGCATAGGGCATCTTTACATCAAAACGCATAGCAGGACAGGCTTCATCGCCTATGGCTTCAATGCCATTGTCTTCTACAAAGGCACGAAGCTGACGTTCACGCATCTGAATCAAAGGACGAATGACTACAAGTCCGTTTTGGGCCGTATACTTTGGAGCAAGGCTTCGCATCTGCCCGTTATAGATAAAATTCATAAAAAAACTCTCTGCCGCATCATCCATATGATGCCCGAGTGCAACCTTGTTACATCCCAGTTCTTTGGCAACACTGTAGAGATAGCCTCGCCGCATACGGGAAAAGAAACTGCAAAATGATGAGTTTTTGCGAATTTTTTCTTTTGCAAGTTCATAGGTTTGGGTATCCTTTATTATATGTTTTATACCATGCTCCCTGCAATGCGCAGAGAGTTTGTCAAAATTCTCACCCATCCCGTAGCTTACTGTCACAGCAATAAATTCAAAGTCAAAAGGAGCACGACGCTGTTGTTCTTTCATGGCATGAATCATCGTCAGGGAGTCTTTTCCGCCACTCAGACCCACAAGAATCTTGTCACCCTCTTCTATCAGTTTAAATTCGGCATTTGTTTTGCCGAGTTTTGACATAATTTTTTTAGAAAGTCTAATCGACAAGTTTATCAACCATTTTCATAATAAATTCAGCAGATTCCACAGCACTGGTTTCTAAAAATTCATCAAAAGAAAAACTCGCATCCATGTCTGCCGCATCACTTATTGCACGAAGAATGAAAAAGGGCACATCCAAAGCATCACATACAACAGCAACACTTGCCCCTTCCATCTCCAGTGCATCCGCACCAAATTTTTCACCAATCCAGTTTTTTCTTTTTTCATCGGCTACAAACTGATCACCCGTAGCAATAATACCCTCTTGCACTGATTTGCCCATCTCTTTTGCAACCTCTTTTGAAAGATCTATAAGTTCTTTGTCTGCTTCAACATACACAGCACCTTCAGGTACATATCCAAACGGATGTCCGAAGGCTGTAATATCCAAATCATGCTGGGCAAGTTTTGTCGCAACAATCAAGTCACCTACTTTGAGTTTTTCAGATATTGCACCTGCAACTCCGGAAAACAAAAGTTTTTTTGCACCAAAATGTTCACACATGGTTGTTGCCGTCAATGTTGAAAAAACTTTTCCTATCTTCGAGTAGGCAATAACCAGATCAACACCATTATATTTTGCTTCGTAATAAATATTACCTGCATATTTTGTTGTTTTATATTCACCGACTTTTTCTAAAATCGGTGCGATCTCTTCAGGCATTGCACCCATTATTGCTATTTTCATATCTATTCCTCGATTGTAAATGTCTGTACTGATTTTTGAAACAGTGGCAACTGATGCACTCTGTTGCCGTCTTTTTGAACAATACAGCTTCCGCCCCAAAAACCAAGTCCGTCTTCAAATCCCACACGATTTACAAAAAGAAGCTCTGCACTGCACTCTTTTGCAACAGTGCTGATAATTTCATACCATGTGTCCTGGATATCCAAAGATTTTTCATTAAATCCACGAGCCGGAGATGCTACAAGGACAATAATCAAATCCGGATTAAGTCTGACAAGCTCTTCATGCACACTGCTGTGCCATAAATCTTCACATACAAGCATAGAAACTTTTTTTCTTCCCGCAACAAAGGATTCAAATCCATCCCCACCTTCAAAATAACGTGCTTCTTCAAACATGCCGTAATTTGGCAGGTGTACTTTTATGTGTTTAGAAAGAAGTTTGCCGCCACTATAGTACAGCGCTGTATTTCTAAAAACATTCCCGTCTTTGAGTGCTGCGCCGACAACAATGTCAATATCTTTGCTCAATTCTTCAAAAACACTCAGTTCATCAAGCAAATAGGCATCTTCAAAAAGTTTATCCTGAAGCAAATACCCACTTAAAGAGAGTTCAGGAAAGACTATAAGATCTGAACTCTCTTTGACATCATTTATCCAGGCAACCGCTTCGGCAATATTTGTACGGTTTAACTTCGGTGAAGTTTGTGCAAGTGTTACTCTCATATTAAGAGCAAACTTCCTCTTTCACTTTTTGTAATGATGCCATATCTGATATATTGAGTGTTTTTAACTCTTTTGCAATTCTTCTGTTAAGGCCTTTTAAGACAACTCCGTTACCAAATTCTATGGCAAGGTCAACTTCAGGAGCTATTGCCTGAATAGACTGTTTGTATTTTACCGGTTTTACAAGCTGCTCTCTTAAAAGATCAACTGCTTCAGCTTTTGTACTGTACGGCTTTGTAGTAACATTTGAAATTACAGGTGCCTCAAAACTCTCTTGTATCTGTTCTTGCATAAGCTCGGCAAGAGGCTCCTGTGCAGGTGCCAATATATCACAATGTGAGGCAACAGACATATTTAGGAGTAAGGCTCTTTTTGCACCCGCATCTTTAAAAGTCTGTTCCAGTGATGCCAGGTCGTCTTTGTTTCCCGCAACTACAAGTTGTCCGTCCTGGTTGTAGTTGGCAGGCCATACCTGTTTGCCTTCATTTTGCGCATCACTGCAGATTTTTTCCACATTTGCGTCATCAAGACCGACAATTGCCATCATACCGGCATTTTTTCCTTCACAGGCTTCTTGCATAAAAGCACCCCTTTTGTGCACAAGTTCTACGGCATCAATATAATCAATAGCACCTGCTGCACATAAAGCAGAAAATTCACCCAGAGAGTGTCCTAAAAAAAGTTCGGCTTTAACGTCAGGACAAGCCTCTTTGAAAAGTCTGTAGGCTATCATCTGAACAAGTAAAATTGCCGGCTGTGTATAGGCCGTTTGCCCCAGTTTTTCATTTTCTTCAAAAATAATTTCTTTGAAGTCCACACCGATTCTTTCACCGGCTTTTGCAAACATTTCTCGTGCAATTTCAGAATTTTCATAAAAATCTTTTCCCATACCAACGGCCTGAGAGCCCTGCCCTGCAAATATCATAGCTATTTTTTTCATATCTTTCCTTCTATATATTTTTTATTTTCTGTTATCTTTTTTCGTAATGTGTTTCTGTTTAAACCCAAACTTTCAGCTAACTGTACCTGTGATTTAAACTTATGCAGACCTGCTTTAAGAAGCGGTACTTCATAAAGATATAAATAGTTTCTGTAATCACTCTTTGAGCCAAGTTTGTCGTAAAGATAATGCTCAATAATATCCATAAGCTCACTGTCTTGAATATCTTGAAGTAAATAATTTATCATCACCTGTCTTTTTAAAGAGATGGCATTTTGAGACAAATCAGGTTTAAAATTACTTACGTCAAAGTTACTGCACTCACCAAATAATACAATGGCTTCGCTCACAAACTTCTCGATTAATGCTTTGACATCTTCCATTCTCTCTCGTAAAGGAGGAATATTAAACTTCACACTGAAAAGTTCATCAATTGCCCGGTGAGAAAAAGAGTCTTTGGCCGTTGCTATCACTCTTACGTTGTTTTCTTTTACAGCCTGTGCCAAACGTTCTATATTGGGTGAATTGTCAAGATTTGTGATTATGATATTTTGTGTGTTTTCTAAAGAAAGAAGCAACTCATCAAAGTTAGATGCATCAATTATAAATGCATCCGGAAGAATAAAAGAAGCCAAAGTCTTTTTTCCAACACCAAGTTCACCTGTTATAAGTGCATTTACCGTAAGTGTTTTTAAAAGAGTTGCTGTCTTTTTAGCCTGGGAGGAAGCCTCGCAGGCAGTTAGAAATTTAGTTACATCCACAGCCGCTGCCGCCACCTGTTCCACAACAACCCTCGTCACCAGAAGGTTTGTTTTCTTCCGGAATACCAGTCATTGCTTCTTCAGCAGATGCATCTCTTACATTGTTAATGGCAACAGTGAACATTAAATCTTTTCCTGCAAGAGGGTGATTAAAGTCAATTACAACAGTATCATCTTTGATTTCTTTTACTATTACCTGTACAGTTCCGCCATCTTCGCCCTGACCGTAAAGAGTCATTCCCTCAGTCAAATCAATTCCTGCAAACTGCTCTTTTGGAACTTCCTGTGTAGCATCTGCATTATACTCGCCATAGGCATCTGCTGCTTTTACTAAAATATCAGCTTTGTCACCTGTATTCATATCTTTGATTCCATTTTCGAGTCCTGGAATGATTTGTCCTTTTCCGAACATAAATACCAATGGAGCACCGCCTTTGTTACTGTCTACGATTTGATCGCCATCACGTACTTCATATTCCATTGATACAATTTGATTGTCTTGAATTGCCATTATTTTACCTTTTATTTTTTTGGGATTTTATCATAATAATCTATATTATTGCTGAAAACCATATTTTACTCAGTTAAGCCTAAACGTTTTTTGGCTTCTTTTGCTTCTTGAGAATGAGGATATTTTGCGATTACAGCATTATAAAATGCCTTTGCATGCGCCTTGTCCCCTGTTTTATCCATTGCTATTGCAGTATGTAACAGCAGTTTTGGCATGTAGGAAGCTTTATCATACAAAGAAGCACTCTTTTTAAAGTATGAAATTGCTTTTGCATAGTTTTTTCTCTTAAAGTTCATCTCACCAATCATATAATGCGCATATGCAGGCTTGTATTTTCTTTTAATGAGTTCTTTATAATTTTGAATCGCTTTCGTATAGTATTTTTTATCGTAGTTTGCTTTTGCCTGGTTATATAATTTGGCACTGCTTATTTTTACCGACTTAACACTGTTTTTTCTCGACTGCATCTCTTTTGCAACCAATGTTTTAAAATCATTGATATCTTTTACAAGCGTATTGAATGTATCTTTGCTTACATACTGAGCATTCATTTTATCTACGACTTTTGAAAGTTCAAAGATCATAGTTTGCAGTTTTGCTATCTCATCTTGATTCTTCTGTACTTTTTCAGCCAGTTTGGTTTGAAACTCATGAATATTGTCAATATTTACTCTGTTTTCTTCTCTTGTTTTTTGTAAATCTATTTTATTTTCATGTGAACGAACACTCAGATTTTCTACAATACTTTGTATACCGTCCACTCTTTCACGAAGTGAATCAAGTTTACTGGCTTGTGATTTTGTATTTATGGCAACTTTTTTCAAAGTATCTTTTGTTTGTAAAATAACTTTTTCACTTTGAGTAAGTCCGTAGGGTGCTGGTGCAGTCAAGTCACCTGCTCCGAACGCAGAAGGTTCAGAAGCAAATGACAAAGAAGAGACAAAAGTAAGAAGTAATAAAGTGCGTATATTACTTTTCATATATAAAACTTACGGTAAAAGTTTAAAATTTACACGACGGTTTTTAGCCCAACATTCTCTTGTGTGTTCAGTACATACAGGATTACTCTCTCCGTAACTGACCATAGAAATACGAGAAGCATCAACACCGTCAGCAACTAAAGCTTTTTTTACACTGTTTGCACGTCTTAGACCAAGTGCAAAGTTATACTCATCGCTTCCCCACTCATCACAGTTACCTTCAAGTTTTATATTAAAAGACTTTGCAGTAGTTTTTCCAAGTTCTGCTGCAGTATCTACTTTTTCTTGCATGTCAGGTCTAATGTTATACTTGTCAAAATCAAAATAAACTGTAGGGAATTTTGATTCAATTGCATTTGCATTGAGTTCATTGCTGCCAATGTTATTTGTTGATGAACTGATTTGAGCATTTTCACCTGTAACAGTTTCGGTCATCACTTCTTGAACTTCTTGTGCTACCGGTGCTGTTACTTCCTCAGTCTTTGTGTCAACTGCCGGTTCTTTTGTACTACAACCACTGAAAACTAAAAGTGCTGCTACGACACTTGAAAGAACTATACTTTTCATTATTTATTTCCTTGCTTTTAAAATTGATATATTATACCAAAAAAATGTAATAAGTGATGAACACTTAAAACTTTACCAGTCCATAGACTGTATTTTTCCTGATTTTAGCGGAAAAAGATAGTTTTTATTATGCATCAGTCTAATAATGCCGATAGCACTCTGCGATTTATAATTTTTTATAAATATAATTGCATCACCGTCTTTGGAAAACCTTGGAAATTCATTGACTCCTGTTGCAGTGAGCCTGCGAATAAAATCAGTTTCTGTAGAAATAAGATGCAGGTTAAATGTATTTGCACTAAAAGCATTTGAGCTTTCACGGGCTTCATAGACTACATAATGTCCTTGCGCACTGCATGAAGAGTTTGCTTTTCCATAATAAACCAGCTGTTCCACAAGCCCGTTGTCCAGTCTCTTGGAAAATACATTGGGATAGCCTAAACGAGATGAAATAAAAATAATTTTATCATCTCCCATAAACTGTCCGTTTACATCTATTCCGCTGTATGTGGTAATTCTTTTATATTTTTTTGTTTCTGTGTTGTAAAGATAAATATCCGGCTGACCTGTTCTTGCCATAGTTAACAGAAGTTTTTTTCCGTCTTCGCTGACATCAGAACATACCATCATCCCGTCAGAAGATATGATGTTTTTCACTTTTGCAGTTTTAATGTCAACATATTTCAAAGTAGGCTCAAAAGAGTCTAATGATGTATAATAAAATGCAGTTTGTGCTTTGTTTGCCCATTTTGGAAAGATATTCAATCCGCCTGAGATTATTACATGTTGATAAGAGAGTGTATAGTCCGCAATGATAATTTCACTTTTTTTAGGCGCAACTATACGGGAAAATATAACTTTTCTCTTCATCCACCCAACAGAAGGCTCACCCATAAACTCATTTATATCATAAGCAATTGCATGCGATATAAACATATAAATGTTTTTGTTATTCACTCTGTAGCGTTTTGAAAAGACTACTTCATTTTGATGAAACAGAGTCATTTCAATATTGAGAGCTTTGTTGTCATCTTCAGACAGTTTATAGCGCAAAACATAATTCATATCTTTATTGGCGACAAGTACATTTGTATCATCAAAATCAGCGAACCTGTGATGTCTGTCAACATTAAACAGAGAAATAACATTCAAATCTGCAACCAAAGCTTTAAAAAAACGCAGCTTAAATGTGTTATCATAACTAACTGATGCATCTTCAACTGCCAAAGAAGGCAAAGAATCTGCTTTTTTCACTACTTCTATAGTTGCATCACCTGCAAATGCAAGGCTGATCAAAATGAACAAAGAAAAAAATATTTTCAAAATCTACTCCTTAGAAATTAATATTACAATCGTTCTACTCGGTCTGTTTTTCGGGTTAACAGGAAATACAACATTTTTCAATCGTTCCTTAATCCTGTCTGCTTCTTCATTGAGTGCTTCATTGTTAGAATAACTCAGTATTCTAAAGTCAATAAATTTACCAAAAGGATCAAGTTCGATGACTGTTTTTACACTGTTGCCCTCACTGTTTTGCGGCACATTAAAATGTTGATAAACAATATCTTGAATTTTAGCCAAATATTCATTAACTTCATTCGCAGCAGATGTTGCTTCACTTTTTGACGGATCATGACTTGCCTGAAGTGTACTGATCTTTTGTGTTACAGACTCTCTGTCTTCTTGTTTTGTGGGTCTGATTTTTCTTGTAATCTGCTCTATTCGTCTTTTGTTGTCAGTTTTTTTGACTTTCTTTACACTGTTGTCTATTTTCTTTGTCCATACATCACTGAACAGGTTATTGATATCTACATTTTTTGCAACTTTTTTGCTTGAGGGAACTGTTTTGGAACTTTTCTTTTTGGCCGGATGTTTTGTATTTGTGACATTGATTGAAACAGAAATATAATTTTCTTTTTTATACCCATATGCTTTTGTTTTAGAAGCCTGAAACATCATATAAAAAAATGAGAATAAAAAAAATGCAAAAAGAAAGAGTGACAGAAAGCCACTTATGTAAAAATAACGACTGTTGTTATCCATTTGTAGCTAAAGATACCTCAGTGAAACCTGCCTGTTTAACCGCAGCAAGCACTGACATAACTATACCATAATCCAAACGTTTATCTGCACTGATTAATACAGTTGCTTTTTTATTTAACTTTCTTGCATACAATGAAAAGTTGTCCATAAAAGCATTTAAGAGATATATGTCTTTATTGACTTTTATATTTCTTTCTTTGTCTATTGTTATATGTACGGGAGGAATCTTAGTAAGTTGTTCGGATGTTGAACCCTGTGGCAGTTTTATATTCTCTTCATAAATGATATTTGGAGCAATAACCATCAAAACAACAAGCAGTACAAGCATCACATCAACAAGGGGAGTAATGTTGAGCTCCGGTTTTTCTTCCCAATCATACAGCACTGTTTTACGCCTTACGTGCTAAAATCGCATCACTTTGCATTTGGATATAACTGATAAGCTCATAGGAGTTTCTTTTCAAGACCTGATGGTATGTATAGGCAAATATAGCCACAAATATACCCGATGCAGTTGCAACCAGTGCATCGGAGACCCCACTTGCAATAATTGACATACCCCCGCTGTTTTGTCCGATATGCGAAAAAGTATCCAAAATAGAGACAACGGTCCCAAAAAGTCCAATAAAGGGAGAAGTAGAAGCAAAAACAGAAAGTACGGAAAGTCCTTTTGTTGCTTCTTTTGTTGCAGCAAGCATACCGAGTCCTAAAACTTCTTTTGAAACAACATTACTGGTTTTTATAAAATTATTTAAAAAAGAGTTTTCATTTACAGTAGTGGCTCCAAGTAAAAGTGATTCAAGAGAAGCACTTTCACGAGAAAGCCAGTTATTAAGAGAAAAATAGCGGTAAAAAAACACCCAGTTCAATACTATAAAGTATAAAGAGAGCAGTAGCAATACTCCAAGAGTCACAGGGTGGCTTTTTAGATAAAAATCTATTAAATTATTAATCATACGGTTACTATATTAACTTTTGTGCGGCAGATTCGATTTTTGCTGATACTGATGCGATAGCAGTACTTGAATCTGCAATTTCATTAATAAGTTTTTTCGCTGCTTCAAGTGCCTGCGCAATCTCAGATTCAGTTTCACCGCGAATTGCAGCAGCACCTTCAACCAAAATAACAACTTTTTCTTCATCAACTTGAACAACGCCCCAATTAACAACAATAGACTCGACTGATTTATCTTCTTTTTCGATATCTACCACGCCAGCTTCTAACAATGTAGTTAGTGATGCATGACCTGCCAGAACACCAAACTCTCCCTCTTTTCCAGGAAGAACAACACTGACAGCTTTACCATTATAGATTTCACCGTCAGGCGTTAGGATTTCAAGTTTAAATGTATCCATTACAGTCCTTTGTCTTAAGCAATATGCTTATTTATTTTTCTCATTCTTGGCAATAGCTTCATCCATATTTCCGACCATATAGAATGCACTTTCAGACATGTGGTCATAGTCACCGTTTAAGATGCCTTTGAAACCTGCAATTGTGTCTTCAAGTTTAACATATTTACCTGGAGCTCCTGTAAATACTTCAGCAACAAAGAATGGCTGAGAAAGGAACTTCTCAATTTTACGTGCACGCTCAACAACATTTTTGTCATCTTCACTAAGCTCATCCATACCAAGAATCGCAATAATATCCTGCAAATCTTTATATTTTTGAAGTGTTTGCTGTACACCGCGAGCTACATTGTAGTGTTCTTCACCCAAAATTTGTGGATCAAGTAATCTTGAAGTTGAATCCAATGGATCAACTGCAGGATAGATACCTTTTTCCGCAATTTTACGGTTAAGAACTGTTGTTGCATCCAAGTGAGCAAAAACAGAAGCCGGAGCAGGGTCAGTCAAGTCATCTGCTGGTACATATACTGCCTGAACAGAAGTAATTGAACCGTTTTTCGTTGATGTAATACGATCTTGAAGCGCACCCATTTCACGAGCTAATGTCGGTTGGTAACCAACAGCTGACGGAATACGACCAAGAAGTGCAGACATTTCTGAACCTGATTGTGCGAAACGGAAGATATTGTCAATAAACATCAATACATCAAGTTTCTTTTCATCACGGAAATACTCAGCCATAGTAAGACCGGTAAGTGCGATACGGTTACGTGCTCCTGGAGGCTCAGACATTTGACCGTAGCACAGTGCAACTTTATCAAGTACGTTCGATTCTTTCATTTCATAGTAAAGGTCATTTCCTTCACGAGTTCTCTCACCAACACCGGCAAATACAGAAAGACCGTCATGTCCGTGTGCAACATTGTGAATAAGCTCCATGATGATAACTGTTTTACCAACACCAGCACCACCGAAGAGTCCAACTTTACCACCTTTTGCATAAGGAGCAAGCAAGTCAACAACTTTGATACCTGTTTCAAACATCTCTGTAGTTGTAGACTGATCAACCAATGGTGGAGGGTCACGGTGAATTGACCATGTAGGCGCGTCTGTAACCTGCTCACCACCATCAATTGTCTCACCGATTACATTAAAGATACGGCCGAGTACTTTTTCACCTACAGGAACACTGATCGGTGCACCAGTAG
>JALSKR010000175.1 GCA_026988735.1 Sulfurimonas sp. | reverse complement strand
CTTTTGAAATAACACCTCTGTATTTTTTCTCATCTCCATCCACTTTATACTCAAAAGTCTGTCCGACTTTTACAATACCGTGATATTTTTGGTCAAACTCCAAAATAAGTTTTCTTGCATGAATACTTTGTATTTTAAAAACAGTTTTGAGCATCATCCCGCTTACAGCATCCCCCACTTCTATACTTTTATCATAAATAATACCTGCAAAGGGTGCTTTTAAAATTGTTTTTTCATACAATGCCTGCTGGTATGCAACAGATGCTTTTGCATTTTCATAGTTACTGAGGACTTTGTCATATTTACTTGCGTCTATGAGTTTTTTTATTTTTTTCTGTCTCTCAAGTTCTCTTACTGCAAACTTAAAAACTATTTGTGTTTTTTCAAGCATTGCTTTTATATCTTTGTTTCCCAGTTTTGCAAGGATTTGATTTTTACTCACTACCGAGCCAATGTCTGCATTGACTTCTTCTACAATTCCACTTGCCGTAAAAGCCAAATTGGCACTCTTTTGTGCTGCCACATCAAATGTTGCATAAACATTCTGCGCACAAGAGAGACTCACCAGTGTGATTAAAGCTATAAATATTTTTCTCATTGAACAAACTCCTCCAAATCTTTATTGTTATAATAGTAATAAATGCCATAGGCAATTTCTAAATCATTGAGTGCTTTTTCGTACCTTGCTTTTGCCTCTGTTTTTGATGAGAGTGCATCAAGATATACGACATTGTCCACTATTCCTGCATTGTATTTTTCTGTAATAGTTTTTAAAGCACTTTTTGCCGCTTTGAGCGCACTTTTTGAACTTTTAATGTTCAGTTTGGCTGTGTGAATTCGCTCCTGTGCCAACTCCTGTTGCATCTGCTGTTCTTTTGATTTGTAAATAATCTGCTGATTCAGTGCATCTGATTGTAGTTTTAGTGCCTCTTTTTGCTCTTTGAGTGTTCCGAAATCAAAAAGTCTTAAGCCGACTGTAGCCATCAACTCATTTTGTTTATCAAGATACGCAATAGGAATTCCCCCAAATGTCGGCTTATCCTGATACCCGTAAAACGAATAGGTATCTTCTATGCGTATGGTCGGATAGTAATAGCTGTCAATCGTTTCACCTAAATTTTGCAATGCAACTTTTTTATATCGCAGTGACTCTATACTGTCAAGTGCTTCTTCACTTTGTGCTGCTCTTTTGTCAAACTGCGAGTCTTCCAACGTGTTTATTTTTTTTCCGACTTTGAGTTCAAGTGCTTTATGCAGCGCTGTTATTTGAAATTTTGTAGACTCTATTGCATACAAGGTAGAGTCATATGCCGACTGCAGTCTGTCTACATCATCACTTGTGGCAAGATCTGCTTCATAAAAATGGCGCACTCTCTCAAGCTGTGCTTTGACCGCTTTGGAAGCTTCTATTGTTGCACCCAAAGAGGACTGCAGACTCTTAAGATTGTAATAATCCTCTGTTATAGCAAGAAGTATGGATTTTTTTGTATCCTTGTAACTAAAAGAGGCTGATTTTTGCTCATTCTCTTTTTGCTTTTTCGTATATGATTTTTTCCCGCCATCATATATGTCAAATCCGACTTTTGCCCTGGCTCCGTATGTCGTTCCCGGAAAAAAAGGACTTGGCTCATCATCTCTTTTGTAAAAAGCACTCACATCCACAGTAGGAAAGTAGTTGCTTGAGGCACTTTGCACCTCTTTTGCTTTTGCGTGTACTGCAATTTTTGAGGCATTGACAAGATTGTTGTTCTGTTTTGCAAAATCCAAAAGTGATTTTAGGTCATCTGCAAATAAAAGAGCAGGAACAATAGTGAGTAAAAGTAGTTTTTTCATGATTATTTCTCCATTAAATCAAATAAAATATCTATTTGTGTATCTATTTTTTGTTTTAAATCCTCTATGGCACTTGTAGTAACACTCATAATAAAAGTACCCT